>JANMRV010000379.1:0-8228 GCA_031388685.1 Planctomycetota bacterium | reverse complement strand
GTTCGGCGATGACGGCTGCGTTGCATGGCGATCGAAGCGTCCGCATCTCCAGAGCGCGCAAGCTGCCCGAGCATGCGTATGTGCGCGAGCGGCGGCCGACGCATGTGCTCGAAGCGACGACGCTG
Organism: Planctomycetota bacterium; assembly: GCA_031388685.1. Taxonomy (GTDB): domain Bacteria; phylum Planctomycetota; class UBA1135; order UBA1135; genus JADJQU01. The sequence goes on along the minus strand of JANMRV010000379.1, from coordinate 8,103 downwards.
CTGCTCGCGCCGCTCGAGGAAGTCGCGGCGTTTTTCGGCAGGCCGGAAAACCTCGGCACGCTGACGCCGCCGAAAATGGTTTTTCGCATCGACACACCGCAGCCGATCCAGATGCAACAGGGCACGGTCATCGACTACACGATTCGCCTGTGGCCGTTGACGCTGCGCTGGCGCACGGTGATCGAAGTCTGGAACGGGGCGAGCGGATTTTCGGACGCGCAGTACCGCGGGCCGTACCGTTGCTGGTGGCACGAACACACGTTCGAGCGTCACCGCGACGGAACGCTGATGCGCGATCGCGTTTTTTTTGCAGCACCCTTCGGCTGGATCGGTCGCGCGGCCGTGGGCCTCTTCATCGCGCCCCAACTGCGTTGGATCTTCGGTTATCGAACCCGCGCAATCGCCTGGAGGTTTGGCGTGGGCGCCCCTACGATCTGAATCCCGATGGCGCGCCGCACTTCCATTTCACTGCTTGGCAAGGACAGTTGGAAAAAGCTCGAGTGCGACATCGAAGTGTGCTGTGCCTGCGCGCGCCTCGTGCGCTGGCGCGAGGAGGTTTCGCGCGTCAAGCGTCGCGCGCACCTCGACGCCGACTATTGGGGCAAGCCCGTGCCGTCGTTTGGTCCGCGCGACGCGCGCATCCTGATGCTTGGACTGGCGCCGGGAGCGCACGGAGCCAATCGCACCGGTCGACCGTTCACCGGCGACGGCGCCGGGCCGTTCCTCTACGGAGCCTTGCACCGCGCGGGTTTTTCCAGCGCGCCCCAATCGCTCGCGCGCGACGACGGACTCGTGTTGCGCGACGTGCGCATTTCCAACGCCGTGCGCTGCGTGCCGCCGGGGAACAAACCAAGTCCCGCGGAGAGCGCGCGCTGCGCGCCGTTCCTCGATCGCGAGATCGAGTTGCTCTACGGGCTGCGTGTCGTCGTCTGCCTGGGGGAGATTTCTTGGCGCGCGGCGCATGCGGCCTTGACGCGACGGCTGCAGGGCCCGGTCCGGCGCAGGGTTCGCTTCGGCCATGGATCGCTCGATGAAGTCGGCGGCATTCATATGCTTGGTTCCTACCACCCCAGTCAGCTCAACACGCGCACCGGCCGTCTGACTCAGACGATGTTCGATTCCGTGCTTGCGCGCGCGAAAGCGCTCGCCGGCAAGTAATTTTCGCGCGGATGGATTTCGAACCGCATCCGCTGCTGCGCAACGCACATGCCATGACCCTGGCCGGCCTCTTGCCGCGCAGGATCTTCGGAAGCCACTTTCCAGCCATGCCGAAGGGCGAAGCGAATCGTGTGCGCGTCGATGCGGAAACGGAGCTCTTGCTCGTGCTGCATCGGCAGTCAAACCGCCCCGACGCGCCGCTCGCCGTGCTCGTCCACGGACTCTCCGGCAGCGCGGATTCGCATTACATGCACGGTCTGGGCGCCAAGTTGTTTGCACGCGGCTTCCATGTGGCGCGCATGAACGTGCGCAACTGCGGCGGCAGCGAGGAGCTCACTCCGACGCTGTATTGCACGGCCCAGAGCGGCGATGTCCACGCGGCCGCCCGCGGAGCGCGCGAACTGTGCGGGGCGCAGCGCGTTTACGTGTGCGGCTGGTCCATGGGCGGCAACATGGTGCTCAAATTCGCCGCCGAACTCGGAGATCGAGCGCCGGCCTGGTTGTGCGGCGTCGCGGCCGTCTCGCCGGCACTGGATCTCGAAGCGGCGCAGATCGCGCTCGATGACGTCCGCTCCAACAAGCTCTACCGGCGCTTCTTCCTGAAGGACATGTTGAGGCTCTTGCGGCGCAAGGAAGCGCGCTTTCCGGATCGCTACAAGAGTCGCGGCTTGGAGCGCATCGACACTTTCCTCGAGTGGGACGAAGCGGTGACCGCCCCGCACTTTGGTTTCGCGAACGCCCAGGATTTTTACCGGCGCGCGGCTTCGCGTCCGATCCTGCCGCGCATTCGCGTGCCTGTGTGCGTCGTGCACGCGAAGGACGATCCGTTCGTGCCCTTCGCGCCGTGGAGCGATCCTCGCACGCGCCCCGGCGGCCGCTTCACTTTCTTCGGCCCCCGATTCGGCGGCCACTGCGGGTTCATCGCAGCTTCACGGGTGCCGGATTCCGATCGATTCTGGGCCGAACAACGCGTGGCCGAGTTCTTCGCGCGCGAGGAAGAACTTGCTGGAGTACAGTCCTGCCTATGAGCCCCGTGCCCGAATTGCGCATCAGCGCGCTCAACAAACGCGAGATCGAGCGCGGCCGCGACTACGTGCTCTACTGGTGCGTCGCGGGTCGCCGGCCCGGCTGGAATTTCGCGCTCGAACGCGCGCTCGAATGGTCGCGCGAACTCGACCGGCCCTTGGTCGTGCTCGACGCGCTGCGTGTCGGATATCGCTGGGCGAGCGATCGGCTGCACGCGTTTGCCTTGCAAGGTATCGCAGACAACGCGGCCGCGTACCGCGAGCGTGGAGTGCAGCACTACGCTTATGTCGAGCCGAAGCTCGGCGCGGGCCGCGGGCTGCTTGCGGCACTAGCCGAACGCGCGTGTGTCGTGGTCACGGACGACTATCCTTGTTTCATGTTGCCGCGCATGCTGCAAGCCGGCGCGAAGCAGGTCGACGTGCGCATGGAAGCCGTCGATTCGAACGGGATCCTGCCGCTGCGCGCGGCTAGCGAGGTCTTCCCCACCGCGTACGCGTTCCGGCGCTACCTGCAAAGGAACCTGCCGCAACACCTGGCGCAGATGCCGGCCGCGGACCCCCTCGCCGATGCGCGGCGCAGGCCGCCGGTTGAGCTCGACACGCGCCTCGAGCTTCGCTGGCCGCGTGCAAGCGCTGCGCTGCTCGCTGCAAACCCGGACGAACTTGCCCGTTTGCCCATCGACCACAGCGTTGCGCCGGTCAGCAGCCGTGGCGGTCATGTCGCCGGCGCCAGGCAGCTCGCGCAGTTCCTCGATCGGCGCCTGGTCGACTACGAAGAGAAGCGCAGCGAGCCCGACGCCGACGCCGCGAGCGGACTTTCGCCCTACCTGCACTACGGCATGGTCTCGATCCATCAGGTTTTCGCGGCGTTGTGTCAGCGCGAGGAATGGTCGCCTGCGCGCCTTTCGTCGAAAGCCAGCGGCACGCGCGGCGGCTGGTGGGGTATGAGCACGACCGCCGAGAGCTTCCTCGACGAAGCGATCACCTGGCGCGAACTGGGGCTCAATTTCTGCTCCAAACGCGCGGACTACGACCGTTACGAGTCCTTGCCGCTGTGGGCGCGGCAGACGCTCGAGGAACACGAAGCCGATCCGCGCGCGAACGTCTATTCGCTCGCGCAATTGGAATCCGCCTCGACGCACGACGAATTGTGGAACGCCGCCCAGCGCGAACTGACCAGGACCGGCCGCATGCACAACTACTTGCGCATGTTGTGGGGCAAGAAGATCCTCGAATGGTCGCCTACGCCACGCGCGGCACTCGAAGCGCTGATCGAGCTCAACAACAAGTACGCGCTCGACGGCCGCGACCCCAATTCCTACAGCGGAATCTTCTGGAGCCTGGGCCGCTACGATCGTGCCTGGGGACCTGAACGCCCGATCTACGGCAAAGTGCGCTATATGACTTCGCAAAATACCGCGCGCAAGTTCGCCGTGGATGGATATCTCGCGCGCTTTGGAAAGACGGCTACCGCAGCGCAAAATCGACTGTTCTGAATTCCATGCTCTTTTCCGTGTGTGCTGTCTGGCTGTCTGCGCTGCCTTTATTGCAAGACGGGCGCGCGACCCTGGATGAAGATCCAAGCGCAAAGATCGACTTCGCGAAAGCGACACGCCTCGACTTGTCGCGCTGCTTGCTCGATTTCGAGGCCGCTGTGCGCGCCTTCGATGCCCGTGAACCAGCCGGCGCGGCAAAGGACGAAACCAGCGTTCGAATCGCGCGCGTCTTCGACGCCGCGACGCTCTCGTTCTTCCTGGGCGACGGAACGCGCGCGCTGCATTCGATGCGGCGTCTCGAGGAATCCCTGCGCGAAACGGACGCGGCCGCGCGCCTCGCGCACTCGCTCTGCGTGCGTTTCGAACCGGCGGTCGGAGTCGTGTCGCAAGCGGCGTGGCCCGCACTGACCTGGACTCCGTTCTACTCAGCGGACATGCTGCAATCCGCGCAGGAATTCGAGTTCGTGCTGGTCGGCCCCGCGCCTGCGACCAGCGTCGTTGCGCGGCTGAAGCTCAGCGGCGAAAAACTCGGTACGGCCGGTGCTGCCGCCTGGTCGAACGCGCAGGCTCCCGTGCCGGGCAGCTATGAACTGCGGCTTGGCGCGAAGCACCTTTGTGCGTTGAACGTGCTCGGAAAGGCGCCGTCGCAACTGCAACACGATTTTCTCGTTCGTTGGAAGGCGATTGCGCCGCCGCCCACGCTCGCCGCTGCGCACTTCTGCGCCGGCGAGCGCGCGAAACTGCTCGTCGATGCGCCGAATCCCGCGCGCTCCGCCGAGTTCATGGCCGACCCAGGCCTGCTCGCCGCGCAACTCGAGAAGGAGATCTCCGCGTTGGAGAAGTCGAAAAATCCCTACCGGCAGCGTCCCGGCGATCTGTGGCGTTCGATGCCGCGCAAGCAAAGCGGGCTCGCGTATCGCATGTACGCGCCGAAGGCCGCCTGTGGCGACGAGCCCCATCCCTTGGTGATCGCGCTGCACGGCGCCGGCGGCGACGAGAACATGTTCTTCGACGCCTACGATCTGGGCCGCCTGCGCGATCTCGCGGAACAACACGGATTTCTGCTGGCCTCGCCGGTCAACGCCTTCCTCGGCAGCGGCGGACAGCGCGCGATGCTCGAGCTGATCGACTTGCTCTCGAGCGACTACGCCGTCGATCCCGCGCGCATCTACGTGCTTGGACATTCGATGGGCGCGGGAGCAGCAGCAGGCTTGGCGGGCCCGCTGCACGATCGGCTCGCGGGTGTCGTCTGCCTGGCCGGAGGTTTCTTTTCGAAGGCGGCGAAATGCGCGCCGATCCTGGCGATCGCCGCGGACGAGGACGGCATCGTCGGTTGGCGCGGCATCGAAAGCAGCGCGAGCAAGGCACGCGAGGGTGGGGCGCGCATCGAGTTTCGCCGCTTGCCGCATCTGGGCCACCTGACCATGGTCGGGCCCTCGCTGCCTGCCGCGGTCGAGTGGATGCTCGCGCGCAAGCTGGAACGCTGAGTTCGTACCTCGCCAGCGCGAGCGACCTGCGCGGAGCCGCGGATTGTGAATCCAGGGCCGAGCCTGCGCCGAACGCAGCGCGGGCATTCATGCGGGGAGCTCGCTTCGGCTAGAATGTCGCTCCCTTGCCTTCGGCCAGCACCCCCACGGCACCCGCACCCACTTCCGACCCGTCGACCGCACGCGTGGACCTCAACCAACTGAAAATCGATCGGGAGAGTCCCGCTCCCGGTCCCTGGAAGCAGCGCAAGCGCGCGCCGATCGGCTGGCTGGTCACGCTCGCGCTGATCGTCGGCGCCACGCTCGTCTTCTGGAAGCCGCTCAAGCGTTTCGTCGACGACCTGCGCCTGCCGCAGGTGACGACGGTCAAGGCCCAGCGCTCGAATCCACTGGCGGCAAGTGCGGTCTCCGGCACCGCCGCCAACGGCTACATCGTCGCCGCCAAACGCGCCGCGCTTTCCGCCGACACACCCGGCCGGATCGTCGAGCTGAACGTCGTCGAAGGCTCGGTCGTCAAGAAGGGCCAGGTCGTCGCGCGACTGTACTCCGACGAGGTGCGCGCGAGTGTGCAACGCGCGGAGGCCGATCTGTTGTCGGCGGCTGCGTCGGTCGAGCGCGCGCGCGCCCAACACGAGGCGGCGGTCGCGGACCAGGAACGGCTGCGCGCCGAACTGGTGCGCGCGGAGTCCTTGGTGGCCGAACCCAAGTTGCTCTGCGAGTGGTCCAAGGTCGAACTCGCGCGCTACGAAAAGCTCGCCAAGGAGAAGATCCAGGACCAGCGCAAGGTGGATGAAACCGCGTCGATCCTGGCGCGCGCCGAGGCCGCGGTGGTCAGCGCGGAAGCCTCCGTCACGCAGGCGCGCGCGGTCCTCGCCCAAGGCGAAGCGCAAGTCCGCGCGCTCGAAGCCGGAGTGAAGGAAGCCCAGGCGCGCATCGCCATCGTCGAAGCCGAACGCGCCCAGGCGCTCGCGGCGCTCGACAAATTGGAAGTGCGCGCGCCTTTCGACGGCGTGGTCGTGCTCAAGGACGCCGAAGTCGGCGAAGTCGTCAGCCCCAACTCCCAGGGCGGCAATTCGCGCGGCTCGGTGGCGACGATGGTCGACTGGGATTCGCTCGAAGTTCAGGTCGAATTGCCGCAGACCAGCCTGGCTGCCGTGCAGATCGGTCAGGCCACGAACATCTACCTCGACGCATTTCCCGAGCAGGTCTACCGCGGCTCGCTGACGCGCATCTGGCCCACGGCCAATCGCCAAAAGGCCACGGTCGAGCTGCGCATCCGTTTCGATGCGCCCGACGAACGCTTGCGGCCCGAGATGGGCGTGCGCGTCGTTTTCCCCGACAAGGCCGCGCAAGCGCCCGCCGCGGAGGGCGAGGAAAAAGTCCTGATCCCGGCCGAATGCGTCGACAGCCAGGGCGGACGCAAGGGCGTCTTCACGCTCGAGCGCGACGTGGTGCGCTGGGTCCAAGTCGAATTGGGCGAGGAGCGTGGCGGCCGCGTGGTCGTGACGAGCGGACTGGTCGGCGGCGAACGGCTCGTGCGTTCGCCACCGGCGGAATTGAACGATGGCGACCGTGTACGCGTCGCGGAGGGCAGATGACCAAAGCAATGATTCGCGTGCGCGGGCTGACCAAGAGCTACACCCGAGGTGGCGAGACGCTGCGCGTGCTCGACGGCCTCAACCTCGAGATGGAGGAAGGCAAGTTCTATGCGCTGATGGGACCGTCGGGTTCGGGCAAGACCACGCTGCTCAATTTGATCGGCGGACTCGACCATCCCGATTCGGGCGAGCTGATCGTCGCCGGCGAAGACCTTTCGCAACTCGACGGCGGCGATCTGGCGCAGTGGCGCGCGAACAGCGTCGGCTTCGTGTTCCAGGGCTTCAATTTGATTCCTGTGCTGACTGCGCTGGAGAACGTCGCGCTGCCGCTCTCGCTTTCGCCGCTGCCGCGCAGCTCGCGCAAAAAACACGCCGAACTCGCGCTTTCGCTGGTCGGCCTGTCCGATCGCGCGTCGCACCGTCCCAGGCAACTCTCCGGCGGTCAGGAACAGCGTGTCGCCATCGCGCGCGCGATCGTCTCCGATCCGAAGATTCTGCTGGCCGACGAACCGACCGGCGACCTCGACCGCGCCTCGGGCGACGCGGTGCTCGACCTGCTCGTGCGTCTCAACCGCGAGTTCAAGAAGACGATCCTGATGGTCACGCACGACCCGCACGCCGCTGCTCGCGCGCAGAGCATCGTGCACCTCGACAAGGGCCAACTCCTGCGCATCGAGGAAAACCCGGCCTACGTCCTGCCGGATTCGAAGTCGTGATCCGTCTGGTCTGGCGCAATCTGCTGAAGCACCCGCTGCGAGCCTTGCTCACGGTCGGCTCGCTGTGCATCGCGATGTTCCTGCTGTGCACGCTGCGCAGCGTGGTCACCACGCTCAACGCCGGCGTCAACAGCGCCCAGCAGAATCGCCTGTGGGTGATCTCGTCGGTCAGCTTGTTCGTGCAGCTGCCGCTCAACTACCAGGAGAAGATCCGCAAGGCACCGGGCGTCGTCGAGACCTGCAAGTGGCAGTGGTTCGGCGGCTATTACCAGAGCGAGCGCAATTTCTTCGGGCAGTTCGCCTGCGACAAGCCCGAGCTTTTGACGATGTGGCCGGAGATCGAGATCATCGACGGCAGCGCCGATGCCTTCGTCACCAAGCGCACCGGCTGCCTGGTCGGCGAAGGTCTGGCCAAGGACTACGGCTTCAAGGTCGGCGACACCGTCCCGCTGATCGGCGCGCTGTTTCCCGGGCCCAATGGCGCCGCCTGGGAGTTCACGGTCGAAGGCATCTACCGCCCGAGCAAACCGACCCTCGACAATCGCACGATGTTCTTCGGCTGGGAGTATTTCGCCGAGACCTTCAAGTCGATCAACGGCGAGGAGTCCGACGTCGGCGTGGTC
>JANMRV010000375.1:0-8146 GCA_031388685.1 Planctomycetota bacterium | reverse complement strand
GTCACCTCGCCGGCCCGCTCGCCATACGTTCCCAGCGCGTCGTTCCTATCGACCTCCTCCAGATCCACGCCAGCCCCCGCGATGTCGCTGGCGCGAATGCGGTACCGGGCCAACACCATCAGCAGGCCGCCCCCATACGCAGCGGGCACCCTACACACCGAAGGGTCTTTGTAGAGCACGAAGAAGTCGTCGCGGAAGAAGCTCTTGGCATAATGGTCACCCATTGGGCCCCCGCCCGCTTCGGTTGGACGGGAACAACCGGCGAGTCCAACGCGCAACCAACAAGAATCCCATGCGAACCATCGCCGTACTGATCGCAGTCACCGCAGCCGCCGTGGCCCTTTCGTTCTTGATGGCTTCGTGCTCGTCGTTGCCCAAGGACGAGATCGAGCGCCGCCTCGCAGCGCTGCCCAAGAACAAAGCCGCGGCCGCACTCGGCTATTCGACCAGCGAAGCTGTCGTCTCGATTGACGGCAAGTCGCGGCGCGTGCAGTTCAGCTGGCTGCACGCCGGCACTCCCGGCAAGCCGAAGTTGCTCCTGATCCACGGCACCCCGGGCAGCGCGATGAGCTGGAGCGAGCTGATTTTCGGAACCTCCGGATTCGATGGCCTGTTGGGTGACTTCGACATCTACGCGCTCGAGGTGATCGGGCACGGCAGCGCGCGTTCGGAGCTTTCAAAGTATTCGTTTCAGGCTTGCGCCGACTACATCCACGCCTTCCTCGACACGCAGGATCTGCGCGACGTGTGCATCGTCGGCCAATCCTATGGCGGCGAATTCGCCTGGCGCGCGGCGCTCGATGCTCCCGACCGAATTTCGCGCGTGGTGCTGGTCGACTCCGCCGGCATGTCGCGCAACGACGACGAGTGGCTGCCCGAGGAAGTCAAGCTGCGCGACTGGCCGGGCGCGAGCTTGGGATACCTGCTCAATTCGCGCGAGCGCATCCGCGGCGCTCTACAGCCGCACTTCCAGACTCCTGTCGCCGACGAGCGCGTCGAAGAGATGTTCTTGAACTGCGACAACTCCGACAACTGGGGTGCGGTGGTCGATCTCGCGCGTGACGAAAACGGAACCCGCAGCGCGGAGCTCTCGAAGCTCACTCAGCCGACCCTGCTGGTGTGGGGCGAACTCGATATTGCCTACACAGTTGAGCGCTTCGCGAGACGCTTTGAAGCGGCCATTCCGTCTTCACGGCTCGTTCAGATCGCTGACTGCGGCCACTACCCGCATGAGGAGCGCCCGGCGGAACTGGCGCGCCTGTTGCGCGAGTTCATGTCGGCGGGCAGGTAGCGACGCCTGGGTCTCAGCGCAGGGCGCGGCCGGGACGTGCACCGGTGGGGGACCCGTCCTTCAACACGGCGACACCGTTGACGAGCACGTGTGAGAAGCCAGTGGACGTGCGCTGCGGATCGTCGAAGGTCGCGTTGTCCTGAACCTTCGTGGGATCGAAGATCACCAGGTCGGCCTTCATGTTGCGGCCGATGCGCCCGCGATCCTCGAAGCCCAGCTGCGATGCGGGCATCGAAGTCATCTTCTTGATCGCCGTGGCGAGATCGAGGCGCTGTTCAAGCCGCACGTACTTCGCCAGCACGCGCGCGAACGTGCCGTAGCTGCGCGGATGGGGCTTGGTTTCGAGCGCCTTGCCGCGCGGCGCCATGGCGCGGCCGTCGGAGCCGATCATCACCAGCGGATGGGTCAGGACCTCGACGACGTTTTCCTCGCTCATGCCGTGGCCGATGAAACCGACGCTGGCATTTTCTTCCTCGAGCAACTGCAGCAGCGCCTCCGCGGGTTCGACCTTTCGTTTCCTCGCGATCGTCGCAAGATCGATGCCGATCGCATCGCGATTTCTTCCGGCGCCGACCGAGGCGATCACGATCAACTCGAAGCCGCCTGGATCGCTGGCGACGCGCGGTTCGAGGAAAGTGCGGATCTTCGCTCGCTCCGCGGGATCCTTGAGTCGCGCGATCAACGCTTCGTCGCCGCCAGCGCGGGCTTCGTCGGACAAGAAGACCGTGAGTCCCGTTGAATAGGCCGTGTAGGGATAAGCGTCGGCGAGCACTTCGATTCCGTGCGCACGCGCGCGCTCGAGCGCGGCGATGGCGGCGTCTTGCTTGTACCAGTTGGGCTTGCCGCAGGCTTTCAGGTGGCTGACCTGCACGCGCGCTCCGCTCTCGCGGCCGATACGCAACGTCTCGTCGATCGCTTCGAGGAATTGCGACTCTTCGCTGCGCATGTGCGAGGCATACAATTTCCCGCGCCGCGCGAGCACACGCGCCATGGCGATCAACTCGTCGGTCGGCGTGAAGCGGCCGGGCGTGTATTCCAGGCCGGTGGAAAAACCGACCGCGCCCTGGTCGAGACCTTCTTCGAGCAGCCGCAGGATCTCAGCGAGTTCGCTCGGCTTGAGCGGACGGTTCTCCATGTGCGCGACGGTCTGGCGCAAGGTGCCCTGGCCGAGCAGCAGCGCCTGATTCGTCGCGATGCGCGTCGACTCGAGCGTCTTGAAATAGGAGCTGACGTCGCTCCAGCGCGCATCGATGCCTTTCTCGCGCAATTCCTTGACGTTGGCTTCGATCTCGTCGCCGCAGAGCGGTGCCGCCGACGATCCGCAGTTGCCGGTGACCTCGGTCGTCACGCCCTGGAAAACGCGGCTCTCGTCGTCCGGATAGACGAGCACATCGCCGTCGGAGTGCGTGTGCATGTCGATAAATCCCGGCGCGACGCACAGGCCGCGCGCATCGATCACGCTGCGCGATTGTTCGATGTCGATTTCACCGAAAGCCACGATCGTGTCGCCGAGCAAGCCGATGTCCGAGGTCCACTCGACTCCGCCGGTGCCATCGAACACGCGCCCGCCTTGGATCACGCAGTCGAAGGCGAAGCGCCGTTCGGTCGTGGCCTTGAGCGGTGCAGCGCAGGCGGCTGCGCTCGCCGCGGCGAGTGCAAGGAACGATCTGCGATCGATTGCGTGCTTCATATCGGTGGCTCCAGTTCTACTCCAAGCCCGGGTTCACCACTCAGGCGTATCACCCCGTCCACGAGCGTGAATCCGCCGCGCGCCGGGTCGCGCGCCAGGTCGAGATGGCCGTCGAGGTCGAGGAAACGTGTCGCGCGGCAGGCGAAAGCCGCATGCAGCGCGGCGGCGATGCCGATGCAGCTCTCGTCCGAACAACCCCACATCAAATCGATGCCCGCGCGCTGTGCGATGCGGCCGATTTCCAACGCGGGCGCGATGCCGCCGCACTTCATCAGCTTGACGTTGAAGATTCCGCAGACGAGCTGCGGCGTGGAAAGGCGCAGCGCATCGCGTTCGTCGAGCAGGCTTTCGTCGAGCGCGAGCTTGGCTTGCGCGCCTGGCAAGAGCGAGGCGAGAGAGGCGTCCTCGTCGCGCGGCAGCGGTTGCTCGACGAGTTCCAGATCGAATTCGTCCGCGGCGGCGAACAGCGCGGGAAGTTCGCTCGGTTTGCAGCCCAGATTCGCGTCGATGCGCAGGCGGATCGAATCTCCGAAGCGTTCGCGCAGCCGCCGCACACGTTCGATGTCCTGCTCGAACTCGCGGCCGGTTTTCAGTTTGATCAGGCGAAAACCGCGCCCGAAGTATTCGTCGGCTTCTGCGAGCACTTCCGCCACGCTGTCCTTGATCCCGATCGTGATCGAGGTCGCAAGTGCGCTGTGCACGCGCCCGAGCATCTCGACCAGGGGCACGCCGGCCCGGCGCGCGCGCAAATCGTGCAGCGCCATGTCCAGTGCCGCGCGGGCCGCGGGCGTGCCGCGATGCGAATGCTCGATCCGCGCGAGCAGCGCGGCAAAATCATCCAAATTCGCTCCGCGCAGTTCCACCAGCACCTCTGGGGCCAACGCCGCCGAGCAGGCCGCGAACGACTCGCCCGTGACCTCCGGCAGCGGTGAGGCACAACCCAGGCCGACTTGACCGCCGCTGCGAACGCGAACGAAGAACAGTTCGATGCTCTCGACACGCTCGTACGCGATCTCATAGGGCCGCGACAGCAGGATGCGCTCCTTCCAGCTCTCGATCGCCTCGAGCTTCACGCGCGCGAACTCGCCGCGATTTTCGAACGCAGCGCTTCGACGATGCGACCTATGCCCTGTTGGAGCGCAAGCACGACGGGCAGGCCGAGTTCGGCTTCGAGCCTGGCGCGTTCGCGCTCGAACGCATCCACGGCGAGTCCTTCGGTGTTGAGCGCGACGCCGGCGACTTCGGCTCGGTAGAACCGCAGCAGTTCGATTTCCTCGCGCAGAGGCGGGATTTTGCAGCCCAGTTCCTCGGCACCGTCGAAGAAACGCCGTCCCGGTGCATGCTGCAGCACGACCAGCCGCGCGCCCGCGGAGAGCAGCAACTCCGCGCCGCACGGTCCCGAAGGATTGCGCAGCGCCGATTGGCCCTCGAGGAAAATCACGTCGGGCTGTTCCTCGCGCGCGCAGGCGACCACGGCGCGCTCGAGTTCACCCGTGACGAAGTCATTGGGTGTCGCATCGAGGATGAAGCCATGTTTCGTGCCCTGCATCCAGCCCGTCTGCCCGGTGTAGACCATTTCCGCGCGCCAACCGCGCGCCCGGCTCTCGGCCACCAGAAGTTGCGTCGTCGTGCGTTTGCCCAGTGCGCAATCGGTGCCGAGCACCGCCACGCGCGGCACGGACAATTTCAATGCGTGTCCGTGCCAGAAGGCGAGTTCGCTGACCGGCTTTTGCTTGCGCAGATCGATGATGCGCGCGCCGCTTTCGCGCGCCGCCCGCGCGATCGCTTCGTCTTCGCAAGCGGGTTCGTGCAGTCCGTTGACGATCGAAAGTCCGGCGCGTGCCGCGCGCAGCAGCACTGCGCGCAACTCGCCCGTCAATCGGCCGCCGTGGGTCGCGACGCCGACCACGCACCAGCCAGGTTTGGCGCCAGACTGCGCGAGCGCATCCTCGAGCGACGCAAACACCGGAATGTTCCGCGCGCGACCATCCAGCAGCGTCCCGGCATCGGCGCCCGCACACGTCGAGTCCACGATGCCGGTGATCTGCCAGCGCGACGGCCCGCGCACGAGGCCGTGTGCCGTCTTCGCATCGCCCGTTCGAAACGCCCCTTCGGCGATCACCAACGCACGTTCGCTCATGCGGCGACTGTAGCTGTGCGCGCTTCGCTTGCAATCAGGCGACCGGCCGCGGTCCCTTCTCCAGATCGGGATTGCGGTTGTATTCGGCGGAGGCGCCGGGGGGGATACTCAGGAATCGCCAGTCCGAACCGCGCAGGCCGCGCGCGACGAGCACGATCTGTCCCACGTGATAGCTGTTGTGAGCAAGCGAGCGATGCAGCGCTTCGTGCACTGCGAGCGGCACTCCGCGGATCGTCACCGTGCGTGCGAAGTCCGCATCGGAGAGCGACGCCAGGCAGTCCAGCAGCCGTGCACAACCGCGCTCCCAGCGCTGCACGAGTTCGGCGCGCGGTTCCGAGCGCAGTTCGAATTCGCTGTCGCGATTGCGCCAGGCTTTCTCGCCGTCGCTGGTCAGGAAATCCGTGAAGCGCGACTCGAGGTTGCCGGCGACGTGGCCGACGATCGTCGCCACGCAATTGCCCGAGTTTTCTCCGAGCGTCCGGCGCAGATCTTCATCCTCCAACTGTTCCATCGCGCTTTCCGCCAGGAGCTTGCAGCGCCGGTATTCGGCTTCGATGGAACTCAGCAGTGTCCGCATGGAGGCGAGCCTACCCGATCTGCCCTCAATGCAAATTTGCGGTCGCGTCACGGCCGAGTCACTGGCGTGTCGTGGCCCGTTCCCAGCGCAATTTCCGTTCGTGCTCTTCGATGGCGACATCGTTGATGCTGGCGAAACGCCGCTGCATCAGGCCGGCTTCGTCGAACTCCCAATTCTCATTGCCGTAGGCACGAAACCAGCGACCCTCGTGGTCGCGCCACTCGTACTCGAAGCGCACGGCGATGCGGTTCCCGTGGAAGGCCCAGAGTTCCTTCTTCAGGCGATAGTCGAGCTCCTTGGCCCACTTGCGTCGCAGGAACTCGACCACCTGCTCGCGGCCGCGCAGAAACTCGGATCGATTGCGCCACTCCGTGTCGACGGTGTAGGCCAGCGCGACCCGTTGTGGATCGCGGCTGTTCCAGCCGTCCTCGGCTGCTTGAACCTTGAGTCGCGCGGTCTCTTCGGTAAAGGGCGGGAGCGGAGGACGAGTGTTCATGGTGTCTGGCGTTGTTTGAGGCGAGCTTCAAGCTCTGCGATGCGCTCATGCAGTGGATGCACGAGCTCTTGCACTTCTGCGGCGCTGTAGCGCGGCGTGATGTACTTGGGGCAGTTCCAGTCGAAGGCAACCACATCGATCAGGAAAAGTCGCTCGACCAGCGGGCGCTCGTCCGCTTCCGCGAGGCGTTCAAGTTCCATGGCGTTCTCGCGAGCATCGAGCACACGCGCATGGCCGAGGATCTTGAGCCGCGAACGATTGGGATAGTCCATCAGGAACAAAGTCACGCGGTCGTTGCCCGACAGGTTACCCGTGCTGAGCAGCTGCCGATTGCCCTTGTAGTCCGCGAACCCGAGCGTATGGGGATCGAGCACTCTGAGGAAACCCGCTGCGCCTCCACGGTGCTGGATGTAAGGCCAGCCGGCTTCGTTGACGCTGCCCATGTAGAAGCTGTCGCGCTCGTGCACGAACTGCTTCTCTGCGGGCCCAAGCTGGTCGCGCTCGCCCGCGGCGGGCACTCGTTGCGAGCGCCCGTAGTAGTGCTTCTGCGCGCCCTTCACCGCCTCGGTGAAGGTCAGGTCCATGAATTTGTGTGCCATGTGAAATGCTCCGCGCGGGAGGTGCGGCGGACTCTTGCCGCCGCACCGGATGCACGTCTTGCCCTAGAAGATCAACGTCTTCCAGCCGTCCGCCAGGTAGGTGCGCAAATTGGAAAGTCCCGGCGTTCCGGCGAGCTTCTTGTCGGTCAGCATGGGCACGCCGCAAGCTTCGACGCCGGCGGTCGCACCGAACACGGCCGCACAGCCGCAGGACGCGCCCTTGATTGCCTCGCGCACCGCGTTGTAGAGGCCGTTGGCAGGATGCGTGAGTCGGGTCAGTTCCTCGGGCCAGCGCGTTCCCGCGCCGTTGAAGACGACTTCGACCTCGTCGCCCGCCTGCATGCCCTCGTGGGCCAGTGCAAGCGCGTTGAACGTCCGCCCCAGAGCTTCTTCGCCGCTTTTGGGATCCGATGTGATGATGATGGCCAGTTTCATGTCGTGTGATTCCGTGGAGGTGTCTTGTGTGAGGTGAATGGATTTCGGATCAGGAACGCGCGCCGGCAACTTGTTGCGTCGCTCCAGGCAGGACCGCAGGGAAGTCCACGACCGTGCGGGCGACGTGGTTCACGTAATTGGTGAAGATGTTCAGCGCGACGTTGGCGACGGTTTCCATGATCTCGCTGTCGCCAAGACCAGCCGAGCGGGCGGCGGCCACGTCGCTGTCGGCGATTTCGCCGCGTTGCAGCACGATGCTGCGCGCGAGCTTGAGCACCGCATCGTTCTTGGAAATGGCGGCTGACGCGTTGCGAGCGCTTTCAATGTCCGCGGCGTTCAGGCCCAGGCGCGAGCCGATGAAGCTGTGTGCGCTCAGGCAGTAGCCGCACAGGTTCGTCTCGGCGACGGTCAGTGCGATCTGCTCGCGCAGCTTCCCGTCGAAGCTGCCTTGCGACAGCGCTCCGCTGAAGCCGAGGTAACCCTCGAGTGCTGCCGGGGCGTGCCCCATGACGCGCACCATGTTGGGCACGACACCCATCTTGGTTTGGACGGCGTCGAAGAGTTGTTTGGTCTTGCCGGTGGCGGCCTTCGGATCGAGCTGCGCGATGCGGTTCATGTGCGTGTCCAGGTTGGTGAGGAGGTGAGTTTCAGTGCCGCTGAATGGGCGACAGATCCCCCTTGGCACTTCCCATGCCAACGCCCTCTCGCGGTTCGAGATCGACGTAACTCCTTTATTGACAAGGGTCGGCTTTGATGTCGACGTGCTACGAATTGTCGTTGATTACGAAAGTTCGGAGGCAGTGGACGATAAATCGTAGTAGCGGGCTGGTCGGTTAGCTCCTCCTGGCCCAAGATGTTGTGGTGGACACGACGGTGCCAGTCCCTGGGCGCGACTTCCCCGACACCTATCGGGAGTTC
>JANMRV010000353.1:0-5734 GCA_031388685.1 Planctomycetota bacterium | reverse complement strand
CTCGCGGCGGACCGTCAATGGCTTCCCTCCTCCCCCTGAACGGCCGGTCAACCGCCGCGCCAAGCCCGGCCGTCCCGCTCCAGCAGGACGTCCGCATCGCGGGGCCCCCAGCTACCGGCCGGATAATTCGGGAACCCCCGGGGCGGTAGCGCCTGCCACACGTCGAGCACCGGAGCGACGACGCTCCAGCCCGCTTCGACCATGTCGGCGCGCTGGAACAGTGTCTGGTCGCCGAGCATCGCGTCGTACATCAAACGTTCGTAGCCCGTGGCCGGCATGCTGCCGAAGTGCTTCGAGTAATCGAAGTCCATGTCGACGCCGCCGACCTTCAAGGTCGCACCGGGAATCTTCGCGCCGAAGGAGAGCGAGATGCCTTCCTTGGGTTGCACGCTGATCACCAACTGGTTGGGCGCGAGTTCCTCGATGTTCGTGTTGCGGAACAGCACCAACGGCGGTCTGCGGAACTTGATCGTGATCTCGGTCGTGCGCGCGGCGAGCGCCTTGCCGACGCGCAGGTAGAACGGCACTCCGTTCCAGCGCCAGCTGTCGATGCCGAGTTTCATCGCCACGTACGTTTCCGTGTGCGAGACCGGGTCGACGCCCGGTTCGCTGCGGTAGTGTGTCAGCTGGCGGCCGCCAATGCCGCCGGCGCCGTACTGTCCGCGCACCGTGTTCGAGAGCACGTCCTCGGGCGCCATCGGACGGATCGCGCGCAGGACTTTCGACTGCTCGTCGCGCACCGCGTCGGCTTCGAAGGAAATCGGCGGCTCCATCCCGACCAATGAAATCAGCTGGAAGATGTGGTTGGGCACCATGTCGCGCAGGCAGCCTGCGCCATCGTAGTAGCCGCCGCGCTTCTCGACGCCGAGCGTTTCCGCGACCGTGATCTGCACGTGATCGACGTAGCGGCGATTCCAGATCGGCTCGAAGATCCCGTTGGCGAAGCGGAACACGAGGATGTTCTGCACGGTCTCTTTGCCGAGGTAGTGATCGATGCGGTAGATCTGCTTCTCGGCCAGCACGCTCTGCAGCGCGAGGTTGAGCGACTTGGCCGACGCCAGATCGCGGCCGAACGGTTTCTCGACGATCACGCGCCGCCACTTGCCGCCTTCCTCGCCGGTCAGACCCGCATCGCGCAGGGATTTGGCGATCGGCGCGAAAAAATCAGGCGCCGTGGCGAGATAGAAGAGCAGGTTGCCCTTCGTGTGATGTTTCGCCTCGATCGTTGCCAGCTCGGCGGACATGCGCTGGAACGTGCTCGCCTCCGAGAATCCGCCGGCCATGTAATAGATGCGGCTCTCGAGCCAGGCCCACAGCTTGGGATCGAACGTGCCCGGCACGAAGCCTGGGATCTCCTCCGCGATCTGCTTGCGGAACGTGGCGTTGTCGAGCTCCGCCCGCGCGATGCCGAGCATCGCGAAGTCGTCGGGCAGGAGCTTCTCTCTCGCCAAGTTGTAGAGCGCCGGAATCAGCTTGCGCTTGGTCAGATCGCCCGCCGCGCCGAAGATCACCATCGTGCAGGGCGGCGCGACGGTCCCGGTTTGAGTGCTGCCAGAATCGAGTTTTTGCATGGGGCGCTGCGTCGAAGTTCGTCGAGTGCTCTTGGATGGATCTGCGAATTCGCTGTCAGCCGCCGCTCGGCCGCTCGACGTGTCCGCCGAATTTCTTGCGCATCGCCGAGAGCACCTTTTCCGCGAAGGTGTGTTCCTGGCGCGAGCGGAAGCGCGTGTACAGCGAACTGGTCAGGACTTCCGCGGGCACGCCTTCTTCGACCGCGGCCTGGACCGTCCAACGTCCTTCGCCGGAGTCCTGCACGAAGCCGGAGTACTCGGCCAGCGTCGGACTCTCGACCAGCGCCATGGCGGTCAGGTCGAGCAGCCACGATCCGACGACGCTTCCGCGGCGCCAGACTTCGGTGATTTCGCCGAGGTCGAAGTCGTAGCGCATGTCCGCTGCGAGATTCTCGCCATTCGCGCCGCGCAGGATGTCCAGGCCCTCGGCGTAGGCCTGCATCAGGCCGTACTCGATGCCGTTGTGGATCATCTTCGTGAAGTGGCCCGCGCCGACCGGCCCGCAGTGCAGAAAACCCTCTTCCGCGGTGCCGGTCTTCTTCTCGCGGCCAGGCGTGCGTTCGACATCGCCGCGGCCGGGCGCCAGCGTGCGCAGGATCGGCGTCACGGTGTCGACGGCCGACTTGTTGCCGCCGATCATCAGGCAGTAACCGCGCTCGATGCCCCACACGCCGCCGGAAGTGCCGACGTCGACGTAGTGGATGCCCTTCGCTTCCAATGCCCTCGCGCGGCGCACGTCGTCTTTGTAGTAGCTGTTGCCGCCGTCGATGATGATGTCGCCCTTCGAGAGCAGCGCGGCCACGTCGCTGACGGCCTTGTCGGTGATCTCTCCGGCCGGGACCATCAACCACACGACGCGTGGCGAGGAGAGTTTCTTGACCATCTCCGCCAGCGTGTAGGCACCCTCGGCGCCGTCTTTCGCCAGCGCATCGACGCTGGCCTTGCCGACGTCGTAGGCGACGATCTGGTGGCCATTCTTCATCAGGCGGCGAGCCATGTTGCCGCCCATGCGGCCCAGACCGATCATCGCGAGCTTCATCGTCTACTTGTCCTTTCCGACAAAAACTTGGGGGACGTATCGAGTGTTCATCGACTTTGAGTTCCTGAAGATTCGTGTTCAGCGAATCGCTTTCTGTGTCGCGGCGCACAGGCCAGCGAGGCCCTTCTTCACGTTCGGGCCGATGTGCACGCGCAGCGCGCGGCGCCCACGCTCGGCGAGCACGGTGAAATCTCCGCGCGCCTGCGCGGACTTGACCACGCCGAAGGTGTACTTCGCGCCGGGCACCTTGACGTCCTTCGCGTCGTCGCAGGTGATCTGCAAAACAACTGCGGTGTTCGGCCCGCCTTTGTAGGCCTGGCCGGTCGAGTGCAGGAAGCGCGGTCCAAAGCCCAGGCAGGTCGCGACTTTCTTCGAGTCGCGCAGCGCGAGGCGCAGTTCGCCGAGGATTTTCTCGTGCGCGCCGTTCATTTCGACGTAGGCGAGCAAGGCCACGTAGTCACCCGGCTTTACGCGGCCGAAGTGCGCACGCAGCCAGTCGGCGAGTTTCTTGTGCTTCTTCGAGGCCAGCGCCTCGAGGTTGGCGTCGTCGGTGTAGAGCTCGACACCTTCGCCTTTCCAGATCGGCTTTTCCTCGGGCAGGCTGCCGCTTTCCTCGTAGGCCGAGGTCAGTTTCTTGGTCGCGATCTTGCTGGCTTCGACGTCGGGCTGGTTGAAGGGATTGATGCGGATCACCGAGCCCGCCACCGCGATGGCGATTTCCCAGCGGAAGAACTCCGCCGTCAGGTCGAGCTTGTCGCGCAGTTCGATGCGCACGACCGGATGGCCGGCCTTTTCGAGCTTCTCCAGCGCCTTTGCATTCTTCGAATCGTCGTCGCCGCGCACGGTCAAGTGCACGAAGACGCGGTCTTTGCCGTAGCTCTTCGGCGCGGCCAAGGCTTCACCCTCGACCGGAATCAGCGAACGGCCTTCCTTGCCGGTCGACTCGGCGATCAGTTGCTCGAGCCAGGGTCCCAGGCGACTGACCGATTCGGAGGCGACGATCGTGACCTTGTCGCGGCCCTGATTCGCGGCCGTGCCCAGGATCGCGCCGAGCACCGCGCCTGGGTTTTCGCGCGCCGGCGTGTTGGGCCCGCAGGCCGCGGTCATCTCGCCAGCGCGCTCGAGCAGGGCCTTGACGTCGAGGCCGCTGATCGCGGCGGGCACCATGCCGAAGTCGGAGAGCGCGGAGTAACGGCCGCCGATCGACTTCAGGCCGAAGAAGATGCGCCCGAAGCCGTCGTTGGTCGCGACGCGCTGCATGTTCGAATCGGGATCGGTGATCGCGATGAACTGCGCGCCGGCGCGGAAAGCGCCGAGTTCCTTCTTCGCGCGTTCGAAGAAGTAGGCCTTGAAGATGTTCGGTTCGAGCGTGGAGCCCGACTTCGAGGCGACCACGAACAGCGTCTTCTGATAATCGATCTTCTTCTCGAACGCGCGCAGCTGCTGCGGATCGGTCGAGTCGAGCACGATCAATTCGGGATAACCCTTTTGCTTGCCGAAGGTGTATTTCAAGACCTCGGGGCAAAGGCTCGAGCCGCCCATGCCCAGCAGCAGGCAGTACTTGAAGCCGCTCTCGCGCACCTCGCGCGCCAGCTTCTCGAACTTGGCGAGCTCGGACTGCTGTCTCTCGACGATGCGCAGCCAGCCGACCCAGTCCGCTTCATCGCTGCCCGTCCACAGCGACGCATCCGTCGCCCACAATTTCCCGAGCTTTCCGTTCACCTGCCAGTCGCTCAGCGTCTCTTCGACGGCCTTGGCGAGTTCGGCCGGCAGCACGGCGCCAAGACGCGCGGGTCCGCCGCTTTGGACCTTCGCCACAGCTGCGACGGCGCCGAGCAACTTGTCGAAGGCTTCCGCGAAAATCGTGACGCCGTCGTCGAGCAGCTTGTCCGTGACCTGCTTCATCGAGATCCCGCATTCCTCGATCTGCTGCAGCGTCGTGCGCGCTTGGGGCACGTCCCTGGTGATCGTCACGCGCGCCGTGCCGTGGTCGCGGAAGGCTTCGAACGTCTGCGGCGGCATGGTGTCGACCGTGTCCGCGCCGATCAGTTCTTCCGCGTAGAGCACATCCCTGTACTTCGGGTTCTTCGTGCTCGTGCTGGCCCACAACAGGCGCTGGGGCATCGCGCCCTTCCGCGAGAGCTTCTGCCAGGCCTTGTTCGAGAGGATCTTCTCGTACTCGGCGTAGGCGAGCTTGGCGTTCGCGATCGCGGCCTTGCCCTGCAGCGACTCTGCGAGGGCGCGCTTCGCATCGTTCTGGTCTTCGCGCGCGACTTTTTCGAGCAGCGGATCGATCGCGCCGTCGATGCGCGAAACGAAGAAGCTCGCCACGCTGGCGATCTTCGAGATGTCCTGGCCTTTCTTCGCGCGGGCGCTGAGGCCCTCCATGTAGGCGCAGGCGACTTCGAGGTAGGCGTCGACGGAGAAGAGCAGCGTGACGTTGACGTTGATGCCTTCGCTGATCAGTTTCGCGATGGCGGGGATGCCGGCCTTGGTCGCGGGCACTTTGACCATCAGATTCGGGCGCTTGACGCGCTTCCACAGCCGTCGCGCTTCGTCGAGCGTGCCTTTGGTGTCGCGCGCGAGCTTGGGCGAGACTTCGAGTGAAACATAACCGTCGACGCGCTTGCTCGACTTGTAGACTCCCGCGAGCGCATCGGCAGCGCGCTGGATGTCGGCGATCGCGATTTCCTCGTAGACGCCCTTGGGATCCTCGCCGCACTGCTTGCGCCGGCCGGCGAGCAATTCCGTGTAATCATCCGAGCCGGCGATCGCCTTCTCGAAGATCGAAGGATTGCTGGTCACGCCCTTCAGGCCGTCCTTCGCGATCAGGCGCTCGAGTTCGCCGTTGTCGAGGATTTGCTTCCTGATGAAGTCGAGCCAGACCGATTGTCCGAGTTTGCCGAGCGTGACGAGGGGATTGGCGGGACGCGCCGGGGTCGCGGTCTTCGTGGCGTTCATGGCGAGGCTCTCGTGGATCCGGGGTGCGTTCGCTCTGGCGAGCAGAGCGAGCGGAGGCTGGTGGTCGGTGGTTGCGAAAAGCGTGCGGTACTGTGCTTTCGCGGAGTGTAACGACTCCGGAAAATCTCCGCACGCAATCCGGCGCGACTAGTTCTGGAGCTGG
>JANMRV010000335.1:0-1309 GCA_031388685.1 Planctomycetota bacterium | reverse complement strand
CGTCGTCGCATCATTCGTCGTGCTTCCGGGCGTTATCGGTCCGCAAGATCGTGGGCTGCTCCGAAAATTCTTGCGCAGCCGCGTCATGGGCGTGCTCGGCGCGATCTCCTACGGCGTCTACCTCTGGCACCTGACTTTCCTGAAGAAGACGGGCGAGTGGACCAGCGCCGGCTTCATCTTTGACAATATCCTGGTGGAGTTGGCCGTGGCGGCGGGACTCACCGTCGGGGCCGCGGCCATCAGCTACTACGCCATGGAGTTGCCGCTGATCCACTGGGCGCAGTCGAAGCGTTCGAAGAGCGTTGGCCCGACTCCCGGCGGCTGACCCTGCAGCGGACTTACAAGGCGCTCGCGGCCCGTGGCTGCCCGCGGCAGGATCGATGCGTTACCCTGCGCGGATGACGATCCTCCCCGCTTGTGTGCGCATGGCGCTCGCGATCCTGCTTTTCGTACCGCCGGCCCGCGCCCAGGAATTGAGCGGCGACAGCGCCTGGAATGTCAACGAGCCGCCGGGGCCGTCGTTGTCGGCGCCGATCGACGTGCGCGAAGGCACGTGGATGAACCTCGATCTTTCGCCGGACGGCAGCGAGATCGCTTTCGATCTCTTGGGCGACATCTACACGCTGCCGATCGCGGGCGGCGAAGCCAAGCGCATCGCCAGCGGCGCCGCGTGGCAGATGCAACCGCGCTATTCGCCCGACGGCAAGAAGCTCGCCTTCACCAGCGATGCCAACGGCGGAGACAACCTGTGGGTCATGGATCGCGACGGCGCCAATGCGCACGCGGTCACGAAGGAGACGTTTCGGCTGGTGAACTCGAGCGCCTGGACGCCGGAAGGTCAGTGGCTCGCGGTGCGCAAGCACTTCACGCAGCGCCGTTCGCTCGGCGCGGGCGAGATTTGGCTTTACCACAGGACAGGCGGCGAGGGCGTCGCGCTGACCACGAAGAAGAACGACCAGAAGGACCTTGGCGAACCGGCGTTTTCGCCGGATGGCCGCTATCTGTATTACTCCTACGACGCGACCGGAGGAGATACGTTCGCGTATTCAAAGGATACCAATCCAGGGATCTACGCGATCGATCGACTGGACCGCGAGACCCAGGAGGTTCGCAGGATCGCCTCGGGGCCCGGCGGAGCGTGCCGGCCGACGCCGTCGCACGACGGCAAGCGGCTCGCGTTCGTGAGACGTGTCAGATACCAGTCGACGTTGTTCGTGCAAGACCTCGAGTCGGGCGAAGCGCTGCCGATCACGGACACTCTCGAGCGCGACATGCAGGAAACGTGGGCGATCCACGGTGTGTATCCGTC
>JANMRV010000220.1:0-11580 GCA_031388685.1 Planctomycetota bacterium | reverse complement strand
GGCGGGGCGTCCGATGCCGAAGTCGAACCTGGTACCGTATCCCGCACCGGCGGCTCGGCAGCTAGCATCGCGCGCAAGGTGCAGATTGCAGTTCCAGTGCTGGGAGCCGAAGTCGCGGCTCTGATGGCCGAACGGCCTGTTTTCGATGCGCACGCCGACTCCCTGCAGCGCGCGCTCGACCTCGATCAGGATCTCGGAGTCGCCGGCGAAGGCCACCTCGATCTCGAGCGCGGCCGGCGCGGCGGACTCGGTTCCCTGGTCTTCGTTTCCTGGGTCGACCCGAAGTACATCGAACGGGGCCAGCACGCCGCACGCGATCGCACGCGCGGGTTGCTTGGGGAATTTCACCGCCTGATCCAGCGCCATCCGACGCGCGTGATGTTCGCGGGCAACGCGGAGCAGGCCGACGAAGCCCATCTGCGCGGAGCCCTCGCCGGGATCCCCGGCATCGAAGGCGGCCACTCGATCGAAGCGAGCCTCGACGAACTCGACTGGTTCTTCGAGCGCGGTGTGCGCGTGCTCACGCTGGTCTGGAACAACCACCTTCCGTGGATCCGCTCGTGCCAGCCCGGCGCGGGCGCGCAAGTGCCGGAAGGACTCTCGGAGTTCGGCCGCGGCGTCGTGCGCCACATGAACCGGCTCGGCATGCTGATCGATCTTTCGCACGCCGGCGAGCGCTCGTTCTACGACACGCTCGAAGTCAGCGCGCGGCCGGTGATCGCGAGTCATTCGGGTTGCAAGGCGCTTTGCGATCACCAGCGCAATCTGACGGACGATCAACTGCGCGCGCTCGCTCGCCATGGCGGAGTCGTCGGCATCGTTTTCTGCACGCCGTTCCTTTCGGTCGACGCCGGCGCGGAGGATCGCCGGTTGCGCGAGAGCGAAGCCTACAAGGCGATTCGCGATGCCAACGAGACTCGCGAGTTCATGCTGCAATCGGATTTCCTTCAGCAGCGCGCCGTTCCGCTTCCCGCCGAAGTCGTCGTCGATCACATCTGCCATGCCGTAGAAGTCGCCGGCATCGAACATGTCGGAATCGGCTCGGACTTCGACGGCATTCAGCGCACTCCGCAGGGCTTGGAGAGCGCGGCTTGCTACGGTTTGATCGCCGAGCGGCTCCTGCGCCGCGGATTCACGGTCAGCGACGTTCGCAAGGTGCTCGGTCTCAACATGCAGCGGGTTTTTGCGGCCGCAACCGGTCCTGGAACGCACGCTGCGACAGCGAGTCTGGTTTCTTTTTCGAACCAGACGGTCCCTGCGGCATGATGCTGAGCGCAATCCACGCCGGCGCTTCATCCAACCGAGGAATCCCATGTCCGATCCTGCCTCGAACCCGATTGATCGTCGCGCGATTCTGAGCGGTGCTCTCGCGGGCACTGCCATCGTTGCGCTCCAGCCTTTGTCTTTCTCCGCCGCTCTTTCGCCCGCGAGCAAGAGTGCGGTCTCACCCCCCGATCCCAACCCCAACATCATGGCCCACGAACTGCCGCCCCTGCCCTACGCCGACAACGCGCTCGATCCGATCATCACGGCCAAGACGATTGGCTTCCACTACGGCAAGCACCACAAGGCCTACGTCGACAACCTCAACGGTCTGTTGAAGGACATGCCGGACCTCGCGGCGCTTTCGCTCGAGGACCTGATCAAGAAGACCGCAGGGGACGCGGCGAAGGCGGGCGTGTTCAACAACGCCGCGCAGATCTGGAACCACACCTTCTATTGGAAGAGCATGGCGCCGAAGGGTGGCGGTCAGCCGACGGGCAAGCTGCTCGATTTGATCGGCGCGTCGTTCGGCGGCTACGACAAGTTCAAGGACGCCTTCGCGACCGCGGGCAAGACGCAATTCGGATCGGGCTGGGCCTGGCTCGTGCTCGACGGCGGCAAGCTTTCGGTCGAGAAGACCGCCAACGCCGACACGCCGATGGCGCGCGGCAAGAAGTGCCTGATCACGATGGACGTCTGGGAGCACGCCTACTATGTGGACTACCAGAATCGCCGACCGGACTACATCACGGCCTTCCTCGACAAGCTCGTGAACTGGGAATTCGCCGCGGCGAATCTGGGTTGACCCACAGCGTGCAAGGCGTGTTCGCGCACGCGTTGCACGACGATCACGAACAAGTTCGCCTTTCGGCGAGCGCAATCAACGAGGTCCACAGCGGGGTACGGTACCAGGGGTACGGTACCAGGCTCGACTTCGACATCTCTGCGACGGCTCGCCGCCACATGCGTGTATCGAAGTTGAACCAGGCACCGTATCCGTATCGCGATATCGGTCAATTCGGGCGCCACCCGAGGTACGGTACCAGGCTCGACTTCGACATCTCGGCGACGGCTCGCCGCCACATGCGTGTATCGAAGTTGAACCAGGCACCGCGATATCGGTCAATTCGGGCGCCACCCGAATTCGGCTAGGGAAATGCGCCCGCGTGGACCGAGGCGCACGCCTTCGCGCTTCAGACGCCGGGCTTGCTCGGCTGCGGAGAGACCGCCCGTGCTGAGTTTGCCTGAGGCATTGATTACGCGATGCCAAGCGAGCAGCGAGCCCTTGGGCAATTCGCGCAGCACGCGGCCGACCAGACGCGCTCGCCACGGCAAAAACGCTTCGCGCGCGACCTGACCATAAGTCGCGACACAGCCCCGCGGAATCGAGTCCACCGTGGCGTAGATGCGTTGAAGCGTCGGATTCGAAGCGATCACGTACGGTCAGGCTCCACTCCGAACTATTCTCTCCACGGCGCAGTGAAAATGGTTCGTAGCAGAGCCTGACCGTACGGCCATGTGACGAAGTCGAACCCGGTACCGTATCGGTGCGGGCTACTTCAGTTCGCCGAGCGCCTTCTCGGCAACCATCAACGTGGCGTTGATGGCGAGATCCTCGGGGCTCATCACGCCGAAGCCGAGGTCCAGCACCACTTCGGCGCCCTTCTCGAGGTACTTCAACGCCTCCGGCCGCAGGTTCTTGATCTCCTCGATCTTCGGCTCGATCTCGGCGATCAGCGTCTGAACGGTCTCGATCTTGGTCATCTTGGCCTCGACCTTCTGCTGCATCTCGGCGACCTTGGTGTCCATCTGGGAAAGTCGCTTGTCGTTCTGCGCCACGGCCGGAAGCGTGAGCATCGCCACCTTGAGCTTCTGCAACTCGGCGTAGAGCTTGTGCGTGTTGACGATCAGGCCCGCGCACTTGGGCTTCACGCGTTTCAAGCCCTCAGAGCAGGTCTTCGCCGTCGCCACGACGTCGACGCCGAGCGCCTTGTTGCCGAGCTGCTTCATGAAGTCGGCGGTGATCTTGGATGCTTTCGGATTGCCCTTCGCTGTCTTGAAGTCGGCGGCGAGCTTGGTCGCAGCCTTCTTGATCTCCGCGGCGTCCTTCAAGACGTCCTTCATCGCCTTGTTGACGGTGTCGCCGAGCTGCGCGCTCGAGCGGATGAGCGCAATGACGGCCGGAATCGACGTCGCACCGAAGGAAGCGCCCGCGGATGCCATCGAGGCGATGCCGATAGCCAAGCCGCCTACCTTGAAGCCGATCTGGATGCCGACGTCCAATTTGTATTTCTTGTACTCCTTGTCGTTCTTGGCGAAAGCGTTCCAGTGACCGGAGACGCTGTCCTTGGCATCCGCGGTCGCGGCGACTTTGGCCGCGTTTACCATCGAGTTGAACTGGCCCTCGAGCTCCTTGACCTTGGCCTTGTCCTCGGCGGCGGCCTTGATCTTGGCGCCGAACGTTTTCGCGAGTTCGCCGATCTTCTTCTTGAATTCCGCGTAGTCCGCGTCGAGCGACTTCGCGATCTGCTTGTGCAGCAGCGGGTTCTTATCGAGCGCCTTGACCACCTCATCGTTCAGAGAGACCTGCCACTTGATGCTGGAGTCTTTGAAGACGTCAGAGTCGACCTTCACCACCGGCGGGTCATAGAAAAGTTTCATGGAGGATCGTTTTTTGGTTGAGTGGCACTCGGCGGATGGCCCGTACTCGAGTGTATGTTCGACATACATACTCAGTGGGCAGGGTTCGAGTCAATTCGGTGGAGATGAGACCTGCAAGCCTTCGACTCGAGCCGCGGCACGGGCAGCGTCGAGGTCGCTACGGACGTGAGTTGGCCGCTCGTCCTGGTTCCTGCGGCTCGAGTCGCTCTTGGCACGCCAGCGCAAGTCGAACGAGGCACTGCACGAGCCGTGGATTCACGCCGCGCCCAGTTCGCACCCCCAACTTCCCCTAGTGCGCTCGCCGGATCGGCATGCGAGATCGGCAACGCTACCTCAGTCAGCGCGTCAAGCCTGCGCATGGGATCTTCGGGAGGGCCAGGCCGTCCGCCTTGCTTTTTCGACACTCAATTCGTGGAAGCCGAGCCATGTGCTCTCCGATTGACTTTCTGCTCCTGGCGGGGCAGTCTCTTGCCGAATTGAGATGGACGGGCTGAAGACGATGTGTCTTCAGTGTGGATCGGTCGCCGATGCCGGAAACGCCAAGGCGAAATCTTCGACAGCTGGCCGCTTCCACAGGCTCCAGTCCTCTCAACGAGCCCAAACAAACCTGTGTGAAGGAGAACGACATGGCCAATTGCGGTACCTGCACGAAGCTGATCAAGACGCCTCAGGAATTGAAGAACAAGCTGTGCGACTCTTGCCGCAAGAAGAAGCAGGATGCGGAGGCGCAAAAGAAAGTGAAGGAGCAGGAAGCGAAGGTCCTCGAGGACAAGCAAGACACGATGAAGAAGGCTGCCGACAAAGTGGTGAAAGATCGGGAGACGAAAGTGAAAAGGGACAAGGAGATCGAGAAAGTCGCGGCGCAATGGAATCTCCTGGTGACTGCCGCGGTCGAGCAAGTGAACGCGCTCAAGAAACTGAATCCGACGCTGGACCGGATCAACGCCGGGGAAAACAAGGGTGTGGTCATCAAGAAGGAAATGAAGGACGGAAAGTCCGTTGAAACAAAGGGGGACAAGATCATTCCCGGTGGCACGAATAATGCGATAACGTTCAAACTGCCTTCGCCCAACCCTTACAACATCACGAAGGCCGAAGTTTCCAATGAGGTGAACGGTTTCGACAGCTCGGATTCAGGGAAGTTCAAGTTCAGGAGAGCTGGGGCGCTGGTTCACGGCGAATGATCGCGGATGTGCGCGAGGGCATTCACCCCGGAATCTTCAGCAGCTTGGTTGCTGACTCGCAGCCTTCGCGTACGGAGGATCCGGCCTTCTGCGCAACAGCGAGGCGGCGTCTTTCGGCGGAGCGGCCGGGCGAGGCGGGACTGTGGACGGAGTCATTTGACTCGGTACCCTCGCTCCCTATGGAAACTCAAAACGCCGGCGATCAAGCAGCGGCCTTGCACAGCATCGAATCCTCGTTGCGCGATGTTCAAGCGCAGTGCCGGCGACTGCGACTGCTCGCGATCAGCTCTACGATCGGACTGATTGCCCTGGCGAGCGCCATGCTCGCGCTGCAGCTCCAAGGTCGGACGCTGGTGCGCACCCGCGGGATCGTGATCGAGGACGAGGCGGGCCGCGACCGGCTGCTGATCGGCTACCCGATTCCGCCATCGCGCGACCGCGTGCGTACCGACCTCGCGCGCGTCGAGAGCGCGTGGGGGCCGCGCATGGGCGGCGCCAAATTCATGGAGGCCTATCGCGGCTACGATAACGACGCGAGCGGACTCGTCTTCCTCAACGAGCAGGGCTTCGACAAGCTCGTGCTCGGCGAGAAGCTGCCTGACCCGAACACCGGCAAGCGCCTGGTCGACTCCGCGGGATTCGCCTTCAACGACGACGAGGGCTTCGAACGCGGTGGCCTGGGCGTGTCGAAGACTCCCGAGGGCAAGACTCGCGTCGTGATGGGCATGGATGATCCGCAGGTCGGCGAAGCGCTGCACCTGTTCGTGATGGAGGACGGCAGCAAGGGGCTGCGCATTGCTTCCGAGGACGGTCTGTTGCTGCTCGGCCGCGCAGTCGCGGGCAACGAGATCTTTCAGAACATCGAGCCCTTCCTCGGCTTGTCGATCAAGGACGCGCAGGGCAAAGTGCTGCTGGAGCAAAACGTGCTGAAGAAATGATGGGATACGGTGCCAGGCTCGACTTCGACACCACGATTACGAACATCGACAGAGTTGGCGTGCGCGGCGCCGGCGCTGAAGTCGAACCTGTTGACCGCATCCTCGTACCGCATCCTCGCCGAGGGTCGGTTCAAGCAGGGCGCCAACCGACTTCGGGCAGCGCAATGCGTCTTTGCGGACAGAAGCGCACGCCTTCGCGCTTCAGGCGCCGGATTTGTTCGGCTGCGGAAGGACCAGAGGCTCGATGATCCCTCCCCAATCGACAACACGTCGAGGCCACTTTCACCCGCCCGACGCACTCGCTCAAGAAGCCGCTCATGCGGTTCCTGCGGACCTGCGCTGACAGAACGCTGCAGGCGGCCCATGGCACGCTGACGCCCGACCCCAGCCAATCTTGGGATGGATCGAGGGCGTCGCAGGGATGTTCATCGCCTCAGGTTTGAGCGGCCACGGGTTCAAGCCGGCTCCAGCGCGCGGGCGAAGGCTCCGTTCCGCTGGTCTCGCAGGAATGCGTATCGGTCTCGACGCCGAATTCTTCACTCCGGGACGACTCCGGAGCAGCTTGGATGGGGATCCGGTCGCGTTCAGCTTGTTGGGGCTTCGCTCGTATTCCGAGTGCCGGCTCCCGGGCGAGTTCCCGAGTTCCTGTATGCCCGGTTAGAATCCGGGCAGCGGTAGGTCGCGACCCACGACCCGATCCCACGTTCCCATGGCTCGCAAGAACCTGACCTCCTATCTCCTGACGACGGTTTCGTTATGGTTGCGCGATGCGACGCGGCCGACGGCCCCGCTCGATGCGGACCCGGCGAACTCGGTGCTCCCCAAGGACACGAGCACCAACGGCGTGCCCGGCGAACGCGAGGAGACTGCGGTGGAAGAGGAGCCGCTCAATACCGAGCCGATCGATCGGCGCTACGTCCCGGTGAAGTTGCTTGGGCAGGGTGGATTTGGGCGCGTGTTCCTTGCGCGCGACGAGATGATGGACGGCCAGGAAGTCGCCCTGAAAGTGATCCATCGTCGGTACTGCGGTACCGCCGAGATCGAGCAGCGCTTCCGGCGCGAAATTCGTGCGATGCGAAATATCGCGCACGATGGCGTTCCGCAGATCTACAACGACGGCAAGACCGAGATCGGCGAACTGTACTTCACGATGAGGTTCGTGCCTGGACGAAACCTCTGCGACCTCATCGCCGCAGAGGCTCCCTTGCAGGAAGTCCGCGTGATCCGTTTCGCGATCCAGATCGCCGACGCACTCAGTTACGCGCACTCCCGGGGCCTAGTGCACCGCGACCTCAAACCCCCCAACGTTCAGGTCACGGCGTTGCAGAATGGTGAGGAAAAAATCTCCCTTCTCGACTTCGGCATCGCCAGCTCTTTGCAAGGCCATCCGGGCACTGGGATAGATCTCACCAGCAGCCTGATCGGCACCCCCGTGTACATGGCCCCTGAGCGCATGCGCGGCAAAATGGCCACCGCGGCCGTGGATTTGTACGCGCTCGGACTCGTGATCTACGAGATGCTCTCGGGCAAGGCGCCGTTCTTCGGAGCGACGCCGGCGGAAGTTTTCGCGTCCAAGATGCGTGACACACGTCCGCCACTCGCGGCCTTCGACTCGAGCCCGGAGTTGGCCCGTCTCGTCCGCGAGCTGATCGGCAACGAGCCCGAGAAGCGTCCGAGCGCCGTCGAAACGGTCGCTCGCCTGAAGGCACTAATAGCTGGGCCGCCTGCGAAGCGTCCGCGAGCCAAGCCGCTTTTGTTTGTGGGGATTGCGGCGGGGGCGATTGGAGTGGCGTGGGCGGTCCATTCCTTCCTTCCGAAAGCGTCGCCGATACCTGACAAGCCGCCGGTGGTTGAGCCGACTCCGCCCGTCCCGCCGAAATTCACTCGGCCCCCGAAAAACACGGAAGTTCACTGCGACAAGGACCGATCCACGGCGCGGGTCGAGAAGTTCGATGTCCAAGCCGTTGACCATGAAGGCGGTCCGATTGAGGTCAAGTTCAGCGGGAAGGTTCTCGACGGTGAAGGCAATAGGAGTGGGTCCCCTTTCGACATAACACTGCCTCACGTGTTTGAATTCGGGAATTATGCGATCACCTGCACAGCAACGGATTCCGGTTTGAAGAAGGAGGAAGAGTTCCAGCTCAAGGTAGTCGATCGTCAGCTTCCCCTCGTCAGCGGCCCAACGCTGGTCGATAAATATTGCGACATCGATAAAGCATTTTCCACTCTGAAATCCTTCCCCGAGCTCACGGTGGGGGACAATGTGGACAGTGAGATAGCACTCAAGTTCAATGAAGCTCTCCCCCGCGAACTGCCAATCGGACTCCACACTATCAAATTCATTGCCGTTGACAGCAGTGGAAATGAAGCGCTGAAAAAGTCGATCCAGGTACGTGTAACGGACAATCAAAAGCCACAATTCAAGAAGCTAACGGAACCAGTCACTTGGTATTGCGACCTCGGCAAGCCAGATGTGGAGCAACAGTTCGACGTCAAGGATGCCAAGGACAATTCTGGAGCCCAGCCAAGCATTCGATTTGATCCATCGTTCCAACGATTTCCGATCTGCAAGGATCTGTCGGTGAGCTGTATCGCCACGGATGCTGCCGGGCTTTCTGAGACAAAAGTCTTCCTCGTTACGGTTTTGGACGAGCAGTTTCCAACCATGTTGCCTCAACCGGATCAGAATTGGGTGCTCGAACTCGATGAGCCTAGCCGGAACTTGGACTGGGAGGCCCTCAAACGCAGCCTCAACGCGAAGGACAACGATGGCAAGCCGCCCACGCTCACCCACCTTCCCGAGCAGTTGACCTTCAAGGAGGGCCTCAAACAACTGGTGACCGTCACTGCCAGGGATGGCAGTGATAATCCGTCCTACGTGGAGTTCCACGTCAATGTGACCCGAAAGAAGCCTACTCAGGGTCCGCAGCCGCGCTTACCCGGCGCGATAGCAGAGGATTCAATCCTCACGCTAACCACAAAAAGCGGGATTGTTACCAGGTGGGAAGCTGTTGCGGCTGGCGGCGCGAAAATCAAGTTCAAGCCCATAGGTCCATGCGACCCGGATCATGGGCCGATCATCGTTCAGGTCATTTCGAGTGTTCCTGGAAAGGTGGAAATCTTGTCGGAAATGGCGCTCGTGTCCGACATTTACGGAGCGCTGCCACCTGAATGTCCGAACCCTTTCCTCATAGATGCCTACGAGTTAGACCAAGATTCAGTCTCGCGCTTGGACCCGCACGTGCTGAAAAATATTGGAGTTTCCGCCCCGGGATCGAACGAAGTAGCCATCGGACTGACTTACAAGGAAGCCGCTCAGCTCGCAAACCTGTTAGGGAAGCACCTTCCCAGCTCCTCCGAATGGATTGCCGCCGCTCGCTGGGATGCCGGAAACCAGGCCAGACGATATCCATGGGGCGAGGTAAAGCTATTCGATCCCAGCAGGGTCACCTTTCTCGACGTTCTCGTGCAAAAGAGGGACCCGAGTACACCCGACCTTTCCTCTTTCGGCCTTAGATCCTGCTATTCAGGCGCGCGCGAGTGGGCTTATCAAGTGCAAGAGTCCCCCGGGCGCTGGTTCCCGATGGGGCCACCCTGGTATGGCCTATTTAATCCCTCGCAACTCGATAAAGTGCTTGACAAAAACTACGCGAATGCCCACAAAGCATACTACAAAGAGAAGCCTGGGAAGTACCTGAAATTAATAGAAGCGGGAGACAACCCAATCCAGCAAATGGAATCCGGCCGCGATGCCAGCAAGGACATGAGTGCCAGATTCGTCGTTCACCTCAAGCGATCGCCTCCCTGACAACATCACTACGCCCCATCCTCCATGAACATTCCCTGTTCAATCACTCGCATGCTGCAGTCCGTACGATGCGTAGGATTGATGCTGCTGCTAGCCTTGGCATTCGGTTGCCAGTCAACTCCGCTGGAAAGGTATGAGACGGCCCAGCCAGTCTCCATAGGACTGAGAGTGCCCAAGGTGTCAGGGCCCAACAAGGAACTTCTCGGATCGCCGGAGGAATGGCAGCGCCAGATCAAGGAGTGCCTCGAGGCGACACACGTCGGGGCGCGCGTCGTCGTCATCAGCCAAAAGGATCCGAACCAGAACCAGCCCGTAACCTGCGACATCGTCGTGGAGCCGGTGGTTACATTCCCAGAGCTTGGCGAGATGTCGAACAACAAGGGCGCCATCGCCGCAAATGTGCTCTGGTTTACGACCTACCTCGGGTATTTCTTCTTTTCCGACATGACCTTGGACGATTCCGGCAAGCTCGGGTTCAACGTCCTCAGTTTCGATGGGAAGAAGACGCTGGTCGAAAATGAAAAGGTCGTAACTCCTGAACTCGACCTCAGGTTCGGCGAGCGCGACAGCGTGATTTCCTCACGCTTCCTCATGACACTGTTCCTTTTCCCGGCACTCCATCCGTGGGTGTGCAATCTGATCGGGCTCGATCAAAACGACAGCGCCGAAGTTGCTCGCGAGGTGCGCGCGCGGCTGGCGAATGCGATGGCCGCGGAGATCGCCAGGTTCGTGAATCTACAACTGGCCAACAAGCTGCGAACCAACCGCCTTCCGTTGATTCTCACCGCCAGCCTGAAATTGACCCGTGGCGACCAATTATTGCGGCTGACCTTCGTGGTGCACGCTCCGGAAAACATCACGCTCGACGGCGACAGCGTCGACGTGGAGATCCTGAACAAGGATGGAAAGCCGGTTCCGGCCAAGATCGTGGGAGATCCAATCCTGAACTCGGCCGCCTCGACATGGCAGTACGAATACGAGGTGAGTGATGCAGTCGTTCTAAAGGAAGTGCGCATCTACCTCCAAGATCCCACCACTCGCGACCGCGTTGCTTACACGATTCCACCCGAGCGCCTGCTTCAACCAGCTGATCTCCAGGCAACGTCCGCCAAAAAATAGGGTACGATTCTAATGAATTATCATAAAATTACTTTGGTATCCCTGCTCGTTGTCGGATGTGTCATCACCTCTTGTGGCCCTACCGTTGTGGTTTCGTTGAGCGGCGGCGGTGGCGGCGGCGGCGGATCTTCGACTACCAAAAGGCTGACGGTAGTGAGCAATGGAACGGGCACTGGAACTGTGACGTCCGACATAGGGGGGATTAACTGTGGAGCTACGTGCTCGGTAGACATCACTACCGATGTCGCCAACCCCACTCTCGTTACCCTGACCCCCACCGCGGTCGGCACCCACTCGGGGTTCATCGCCTGGTCAGGAAGCGGATTCAGTGGAACCGGACCTCTAATTGTTCCCATGACGGGCGACATTACAGTCAACGCAACATTCGACAAGGTGCCCGGCGATTTTCTGCTGAAGGTAATAAAAGTTGGAAATGGAACCGTGCTTTCCGACATAGGCGGAATTGACTGCGGAGTGACCTGCGAAAAGCTCATTTTTAGCGACCCAGTCAATCCCACACTCGTCACCCTGAGCCCCTTCCCAGCCCTCGGCTCGGACTTCACCGAATGGTCGGGGAACGGCCTCACCGGTGCGGGGCCTGTCATCG
>JANMRV010000191.1:0-17703 GCA_031388685.1 Planctomycetota bacterium | reverse complement strand
GCCTCCGCGCGCGGGGCACGCGGAGGCGGATCGAAAGCGGCGGAGTCGAGGCTGGCTCCCTACCGTTGGATTCGCTTGTCTTCGCCGGCGCAATGCGACACCCTTACGGACTTGCAGACACTGCAGGAATTCATGCGCAGCTTCCCGGTCCCCGCGCGCGTGCGCGGCGTGAGCTATTTTCACGGCGGCCGCGTGCGCGATGTGGTCAGGTCCGCGGACGCCATTCGCGGCGCGGTGCAGGGTACTAGCGTCTATTCCGTGGAGCTGACGCGCTCGCCGCGGCGCTGGAAACTGACCTGCACCTGCCCGGAGGCCGTCGCCGGTCAATTGTGCAAACACGGCTACGCGTTCCTGTCCGAGATCCTGCAACGCGGTGGCGCCAAGGACCTCGAGGTGCACGCCAAGGCGGGCGACCGCGACCTGGCGCTGGCGCCCTCGGCCGCGGCGAAGGCGCAACCCACGGCGGATCAATGGCTCGAGCTGTTGAGCGACCTGCGCTTCGATCAGCCGCCGGCGCGTTCGCGCATCGCGTTGATCTACGTGCTCTCGGCCGGCGAAGCGCGCTCCAAGCTGGCCGAAATCGAGGTCATGGTCGCGAAGAAACGTTCGAGCTGGCGCCCGCAGGAGATCCAGCCGATGTGGATCGCGCCGCAGCTTTCCGAACTCGACGCGCTCGATCGCCGCGCGCTCGCGCTGATCCACGGCGGCGTGTCGCTCCACGATGTGCCGCGCGGGCCGCGTCCCTTCGGCCGCGACATGCAGAATGCCCTGATCGACGAACTCGTGCGCGAAGGCAGGCTGTGTTACGTCGCGCCGCGCAAACGCGGCATCAAGACGCTGGCCCTCGACGAGGGTGGCACGTGGAGCTTCGAGGTTTCGCTGGAGCGCATCGACGATCGGCTCGAACTCGACGGTTGGCTGCGCCGCGACCTCGAGCGCGTCGATCTCGCCAATGTCGAGCTTGCCTTGCACGGCGACTTCGCGATCGCGCGCGAGCGCCTGATGAAAGTCGATTGGCACGACGCGTACGAACTGGCTTCGATTCTGGTCGGCGCCTCGCCCGCCAGGCTCTCGATCGACGCCGCCGCGAAGCTGGTCGCGCTTTTCGGCCGCTGTCCTGTCTCACTGCCGGTGCACGCCGACGAGTTCGTCGAAGTCGTCGACGGCCCGGCGACCGCGGTGCTCGAACTGCTCTCGGAGCAGGGCCCGCGCGGCTTCCTGCCGCTTGGAATCCACTTCGAATACGGCGGCAAGCGCTTCGATCGCGATGCGGAGCACCGCGATCAAAGCGACGTGCGGCTCTTGCGCGTGATGCGCGACACCGTGCGCGAAGCTTCGGCCCTGCGCGAGTTCCAGGGCGCGGGCGCCGAACTCTACGAACCGCGCCGGCGCGAGGTCGACGGCGTCGTGCACACGTCCGCGCTCGTCTCGCTCTTGCGCGGGCTCAGCGATCTGGGTTGGAAGATCGAAGGACAGGGCAAGCCGATCGCGACCGGCGGAGTGGCCAGCGCATCGGTGCATTCCGGCCTGGACTGGTTCGATCTCTCCGTGCGGGTGGACTTCGACGGCGCGCGCGCCGATACCGGCGCGCTGGTCGAAGCACTTGCGGCCAAATCGAGACTCGTGCGTCTATCCGACGGAAGCCTCGGCCTCTTGCCCGATGATTTCCTCGCGCAGTGGGGGCTTTCGCTGCGCGCGGGCAAACGCGAAGGCCAGGCGGTGCGTTTCTCGCAGGGCCGAGCCTTCGTGCTCGACGCGTTGCTCGCCGAACAATCCACGGTTTCACTCGACGAAAAATTCGAAAGCTGGCGCGAAGGCCTCTCCAACGCGCGCAATCGCGGGACGATCCACGAGCCCGAGGATTTCGTGGGCGAGTTGCGCGGTTATCAGCGCGAGGGCCTGGCCTGGCTCGAATTCCTCAGCAGCGCAGGACTGGGTGGCTGCCTGGCCGACGACATGGGCCTGGGCAAGACGGTGCAGGTGCTCGCCTTCGCCCTGATGCGCAAACAGAAGGCGCGCGGGCCGACCCTGGTCGTGGCGCCGAAGACCTTGCTCTTCAACTGGGAGAGCGAGTGTCGGCGCTTCACGCCCGCGCTCAAGGTGCACATCCATCACGGCAACGTGCGCGCGAAGACCAGCGAGCCGCTGGTGGACGCCGATCTGATCGTGACCACCTATGGCACGTTGCGTCTGGACATCGAGTTCTTGGCGAAGATCGAATTCGACATGCTCGTGCTCGACGAGGCGCAGGCGATCAAGAACCCGAACAGTCAGGCGGCCAAGGCTTCGCGCCTGTTGCGCGGCAAGCTGCGTCTGGCGCTGACCGGAACTCCGGTCGAAAATCGGCTGGGCGATCTGCTCTCGATTTTCGAGTACCTGAATCCGGGCATGATCGAAGGCAGCCGCGCTCTGCGCGCGCTCGGCGCCGAGGACGACATCCATGCCGCGCGCCTCGCCGCGAAGGCGCTGCGACCGTTCATGTTGCGGCGCACGAAGGAGGAGGTCCTGCGCGACCTGCCGCCCAAGACCGAGCAGACGCTGCTCGTCGAACTCGAAGGCGCGCAGCTGCGCGAGTACGCGAAACTGCGCGCGCACTATCGCCGCGAGCTGCTGGCGAAGGTCGATGAAATCGGACTCGACGGCGCGCGCATGAACGTGCTCGAGGCGCTGTTGCGCCTGCGTCAGGCGGCCTGTCACGTCGGCTTGATCGACGAAACGCGCGTCGACGAACCCTGTGCGAAGATCGAGACGCTTCTGCCGCTGCTCGAAGAAGTGCTCGCCGCGGGTCACAAGGCGCTGGTCTTTTCGCAGTTCACGAGTTTCCTCGCGATCCTGCGCGCTGAACTCGAGAAACGCGGCGTCGCGTACGAGTACCTCGACGGCAAGACGCGCGATCGGGCAGAGCGTGTGGCGCAATTCCAATCCGACGCGTCGATCGGCCTTTTCCTGGTCAGCTTGAAGGCCGGCGGCACCGGCTTGAACCTCACGGCGGCGGACTACGTTTTCCTGCTCGATCCGTGGTGGAACCCCGCGGTCGAGCGCCAGGCCGTCGACCGCGCGCACCGCATCGGACAGACGCGCGCGGTCAGCGCCTATCGGATGGTGGCGCGCGACACCGTCGAGGAAAAAGTCCTCGCGCTGCAGGATCGCAAGCGCGAACTGGCCGACGCGCTCTTCGCCGGTGAAGGACGCGCCTTGCGCGAGCTGACCCGCGAGGATCTCGAGTGGGTGCTGTCGTAGTCTCCGCGTCAGCCACGCGCAAAATCGTCCCGGACTTTCGCGGCCTGCATCGAACGACCTGAGTCGGCCGGACCTGTCCCGGCCGCGCGGCGCAGGGCCGGGATTGGATGACGGAGTGGACACGAACCGCGCTTTGGTGCGCCGCTCTCCTCGGCGTGCAGTGAGGACGCTTCCCAGTCCAGGGCTGGCGAACGCATGAAAATCCGCGCGGCTCATGCTCTCCAGCCGGGCTCGCCGAGAAGTACCAGCGGTCCGATCCACCTTAGGCCGTCCCCTACATGCTTCACCGCCCGGTCCGCTCTCGCATTGGCGGATGCCGCCGGATCACACAGGCGTCCTTCTGGTCGTCGATGACACCGCGAACACGCAATTCGCCCAGGGCGACCAAGTTCCAGAGAACCAGATTGGTAGGCGTGTCGAGCACGACCTGGACGAGCACACCGATCTTGACCTTGGGCAGGTGTACGTCGACAGAATGAAGCGCGACAGCATCGACAGTCATTTCCGTACAGACTGCCGCGTGGAGTGGCGGCCTTCGTCGCACATGGGCCTGGTCCTGGGAGTTCAGAACCTGTTTCACACGGGTCAGGTCGAGGCCCCCCCGGCGCGGTTCGGACCCAGCACCGAGAGCCGCACCGCCGCCTATCTGAAAGCTTCGTGGAACTACTGAATCTTCAGGCAACGGGCAGCGATCGGAAGGATCGTGCTCGCGGGCACACGTCGCTCGGGCGGCGGTTGACCTGGATCATCGTTGCCACCAGCAGCACCGCGCTACTCGTCGGCGCACTGTTCTTCGCGATCTACGATTGGAGGCAAGCCAGGCAAGACGTCGAGCGCGACATGCACCTGATCGCCGACGTGCTTTGCACGAACATGCATTCCGCGATCGAGTACGAGGACAAGAAATTCGCGACGGAGGAACTGACCAAGCTCGAGAGCCAGAAGAACCTGCTCTCTACACGCTGGTTCCTAGCCGACGGTTCAATGTTCGCGGAGTGGACTCGCGCAGGCTTCGTGCCCCTGGATGTACCCAAGCTGCACGCCGACCTCGACAATGTGGTGCCCGACGGCTCGAGCTTGCTGGTGCTCCATAAGATCTTCATCGACGGCGAGCGCGTCGGGACGATGCTCATGGAGAGCGACCTTTCTCCGGTCTACACCCGCCGCCTGCGCCTGTTGTGGATCCTGGCCGGTGGTTGGGTCGCCTGCGTCGCGCTGGCGTGGTTGCTCGCGCAGAAGTTGCAGGCGCGCATTTCGGCACCCATCGTGGAGCTCTCGCGGACCGCGCTGCAGGTCAGCCTGCAGGGCGACTACAGCCTGCGCGCCGCCCCGATGCGCACGGGCGTCGATTGCGACGAAACTCACGATCTCGTCGACTCGTTCAACCGCATGCTGCACGAGATCGAGTCCAAGGACGCACAGCTCGCGCTGCATCGCGAGAACCTAGGCCACGAGGTCGAGCGCCGGACCGCCGATCTGGTCCTGGTCAATTCGCAACTGCTTGCTGCGATGGCGGAGGCCACGGCCGCGACCACCGCGAAGTCGCAGTTTTTGGCCAACATGAGCCACGAGATCCGCACGCCGATGAACGGCGTGATCGGAATGACCACACTGCTGCTCGACACGCAGCTCGACCTGCAACAACGCGAGACAGCCTCGACCGTCCTGCATTCCGCCGAATCCTTGCTCGTGCTGCTCAACGACATCCTCGATTTCTCGAAGATCGAAGCGGGCAAGCTGGAGCTCGAGCTGATCGATTTCGAGCTGTTGCCGCTCGTCGAAGAGAGTCTGCAGTCGCTGGCGCATCGCGCCAACCAGCAGGGCATCGAACTGGTCAGTTCGATTCGGCCCGGCGTGCCTGTGCGTCTGCACGGCGATCCCGACCGACTGCGCCAGGTGATCCTGAACCTGTTGACCAATGGTTTGAAATTCACCACGCGCGGCGAAGTCGTGATCGAAGTCTCGCTCCAAGTGCCTCAAGTAGGCGCGGAGTCTGCGGGACAGGAACTGCGTTTTTCGATCCGCGACACCGGCCTGGGCATCCCCGCCGACCGCATGTCGCGGCTGTTCCAGATCTTCAGCCAGGTCGACTCGTCGACCACTCGCAAATACGGCGGCACGGGGCTGGGGCTGGCGATTTCCAAGCAGTTGGTGAATTTGATGGGCGGCGAGATCGGAGCCGAGAGCGAACTCGGGAAGGGATCCGAGTTCTGGTTCACGCTGCCGTGCACGCCCGCCAAGGAAAGCCAACAGCTCCCCCCCGCGCTGCCGCGCAGGCTGCCGGCGACGCGCATGCTGGTCGTGGACGACAACGCGACCAATCGCCGGCTCGTTCGCGAACATGTCCGGTCGTGGGGCTCGACCTGCGACGAGGCTTGGAGTGCTGCCTGTGGCCTGCAGGCCATGCAGCGCGCGCTGTCCGAGGGCAGACCCTACGGGCTGGTCTTCGTCGATCACGAAATGCCCGAGGCTGACGGCGAGGATTTCGCCCGCAGCGTGCGCGCCACAGTCGAGTTCCAATCGACGCCGCTGGTGATGCTGACCTCGCTCGGCGGATCCGGCGACTCGAGGCGCATGGAGCAAATCGGATTCTCCGGCTATCTGATCAAGCCCTTGCGATACGGCAGTCTGTTCCAATGCGCGTGGACGATCCTGTGCAGTGATGCGGCAAGCCTCTCGAGGGCCAGGGCCAGCATCCTGACCAGCACTCGACTGCAGCACTCACCGCTGGTGCGCGCGGCCCATCTTCTGCTCGCGGAAGACAATCTGGTCAACCAGAAGGTCGCGATCGGCCTCTTGCGCAAGCTGGGTTACACCTGCGATGTCGTGCCCGACGGGTTCGAGGTGCTGCGCGCGCTCGAGGTCGGCCGTTACGACCTGATCCTGATGGACTGTCAGATGCCCGGACTCGACGGCTACGAGACGACGCGCCGTCTGCGCCAGCAGGCTGTTCGCATCCCGATCGTGGCTATGACGGCCAACGCCATGGCCGGCGACCGCGAACGCTGTCTCGAGGCCGGAATGGACGACTTCGTGACCAAGCCGGTATCGCCGGAGGCGTTGGAAGCCGCACTGCAGCGCTGGATAGGCAAGTTCCGCGAGCAGAGCGCGGCCTGAACTCTGGCTTTGCACGCTGTCCGCTTGGCAGGCAGAGGCTCGAACGCCAGGATGTGCGCCGGCAGCGACGTTGGCAGCGTCGAATCCGGGTGGCGGCGCGAATTTGCGTGTCACTCGGGGCTGGAGTTCCTGGCGTCGTACGGCTTTCCACGAATCATGCGAGTGCACTGGATCGTCATGCTGTTCATGGTGCTGTTCGCGGTGCCGCTTCGTGCAATCGCGGGAGGCCACGGGGCTGTGGCCGGCGACGGTTTCGAAGCCGAGCGCGCCAAAGCGGTCAAGGAACTGGTCAGCGGCCTGGAGTCGTACGCGGAGTGGAGTACCTCCAAGAAGCTCTGGCTCGAGCGCGATCGCGCGCTCGAAGGAATTCTCGCCATCGATCCCGGCAATCTGTCGGCGAAACGTGGGCTCGCCTGGCAACAAGTGGCCGACGGCGTCTGGGAACCGCCGAAAGAGAAAAAGCCGACCAAGAACTACGACCTGGCGGCGCTGAAAGAGGCGCCGACGCACTACGCCGAGGCGATCCGGCCCTGGCGCGAACACCTGCTGCGCCTGCTCGAAGAACATCGCGCCGAATTGACGAGCGCGCAACGCGATTCCGCCTTCGAGGAAATCCTCGCCGTCGATCCGGACGACGAAAAGGTGCGGGCCGCCAACGGCGAGGAGCGCGGAGAAAAAGGCTGGGTGCTGGCGGAGACCGTTCGTGCGAAGGCCCGGCGAGCGGAAATACGCAACATCGTGAAGGAGGCGCTGGCCGCCGTCCCCAAGATCGAGGACATCGCGGCCAATGACGTCGACTCGTCCTTCAAGATCAACTGGAAGGCCTCGCTGGGCACCGATCGCGTGCACGTGCTCACGACCGGCGATCGCGCGGAGGCGGAACGCGCGGCGCAGGTGCTGCAC
This sequence comes from Planctomycetota bacterium, assembly GCA_031388685.1. Lineage (GTDB taxonomy): Bacteria > Planctomycetota > UBA1135 > UBA1135 > JADJQU01. The sequence continues at coordinate 10,443 of JANMRV010000191.1, read as the reverse complement.
GCGACGCGCGAGGTGTTCAACAAGGTCTTCGGCACCGCCGCGGATTTGCACGGGCGCTTTACGGTCTACTTGCTCTGCGATCAGGCGTCGAAAGCGACGTTCATCGAGAACGTCGGCGGCCTGACGCCGGCGCAACGCGTCTTCTACAGTCAGGTTGCCGGCACCGGCCTGAACGGCTCGAACAGCGCGGCCTGGTGGTCCGAGGATTCGCTGCGGCGCCTCGATGGCATCACGCGTCACACCTTCGGTGCGCGCATGATCTCGGAATTCAACCTCTCCACCGACGTCGCTTGGGCCTGGGAGGGACTGGGTTTGTACCTGACGCGCGAGATGATCGGTACGCGGATGACTTGGTACATCACACCGGCGAAGGAATCAGAAACCGTCGCTACCAAGAAGACCGGCACGGATTGGATGAAGAAGTTGCTCACGCCCGGCACCAATTGGATGAACGAGGGTTACCGCCTCGTGCGCGCCAGCGATGCCGCGGGCCTGGGCGGGAGCTTGATGCGGCCGCTGAACCGGATGTCTCCGCAGGATCTGTTCGTATCGTATGTCGTCGCTGCCTACCTGCTCGAGACCGAAAGCGTGCGCCTGCCCGGTTTGCTGCGCGCTCTCGCGGGGAGCAAGGGCAGACCGGCGCAGAGTCTCCCGCAGGCCTGGCAGAGCGTATTTTCAACGGAGTTCGGGTCACTTGCTCCGCGGCTGGAACGTTGGTTGGGAGAACGCCGATGAAGCTTCAATGCGTCGTGATCGCGCTTGTGTGTCTCATCCCCGCCGGCTTCGCGCAGGCGCCGAAGCCGGGTGTGGTCGGGTTCCGCGGCAAGAGTCATGAACCAGCGCAACTGCCCGCCGACGTCGGCAGCGCGGCGAAGTTGTGTGTCAGCACCTGGGCGCCCTGGGCTAAATCCCACGGCTACCGACTCGATCTCGATCCTTCGCGACGCGTGCTCCTGATCAGCGCGAAGAGCAACGTGGATGCGCCACTCGGGCTTGTGCTCAAGACGATTGCGCTCTTCGACTCGCTGTTTCCCTCGGCCGTCATCACGCCGGCCGCTGAGACGGGCGTCGGTGCTTCAACAGCGAAGCACAGCAGCGCTGCTCCCGATGACGTGATCCCGGAGGATCCCGAGTCGCCGCCGCCTGGCGCGCCGAAGACCCTGCCGCCCGAGCGCGAAGAGACGCCAAGCACCGTGAAGAAATCCGCCAGCTTCCGGCCTGACTCGGAAACGGCGGTGATGTTCGTACTCAAGAACAGCGCCGATTACACCGCGACGCTCGACCAAATCGCCAGTCTTCATCCTTATCTGGCCGAGTGGAAGGCGGCCGCGTTGTCTCAGATCGGTTTCGCGCTCGAGGCGCCGTTGTGCGGCGCCTACAACGAGGCTTCTCCCAGCCAGGAGGAGTGGAGTCCCGACAACGAACTCGTCCATCGCACGATGGCCTTGCTCGTCCTGCGTCGCTTCAATGCACAGCCGTATTGGTTGCACACCGGACTGTGCTGGTACGCCGAGATGGCGGTGATGAAGAGCATTTACTGCATGCCTTATCGCGATGGCTTCGTCTCCGACGGCGAACACGGCGGCTGGATCCTCGAACTGAACTCGATCTACTCCAAGCGCGAAAAAGATCCGTTGCGCCTGCCGGAACTCTTGCTGAAGCGCGGCAAGTGGGACGACAAGATTTCGAAGACCGCCTTGGGCATGGTCGACTACATGAGCAAGGCCAATCCGCGGGCGCTGGGCGGCTTGCTGGAGGAGTTGCGCCGCTTCGCCGATCAGAATGGCCGCCAGACCAATGCCGACGGAACTTGGACCAGGATTCGCGACTACGAGGTGCCGGAAGATCAACAAAAGCTCCTGCTCGAGCGCTACTACGGCGCCAGGCTGCTGAGCGATGTGATCGCGTTCTGGACGGGCGGAGCGATCGAACCCGGCAAGTGACGCGACGGTATGGAGCCAGCCTCGACTCCGCCGCTTTCGTCGGGCTGCGTCGCGGCGCAGCCCGCCGAAAGCGGCGGAATCGAGGCTGGTTCCGTGAGCGTGGCATAATGGGCGCAATGGCATCGGCCTGAGCGTGCCGCGAACGAACCGTGCTGTTCAGCTCCACACTCTTCCTGTTCGCGTTCCTGCCGCTCGTTCTCGCGCTCTACTTTGCCTTCGCTCAGCGCTGGAAGAACCCGATCCTGCTGGTCTCCAGCCTGTTCTTCTACGCATGGGGCGAGACCTGGCTCGTCTCGCTGATGCTGGCCACGATCGTCGCGAACTTTTTTTTCGGCTTGTGGGTCGAACGCGAACAACGCCGCGGCACAGGTCGCGCTGCGGTGAGCGCCGCGGTGATCTTCAACATGGGGATGTTGTTCGTCTTCAAGTACGCCGACTGGCTTTGGGAGAGCATCGGCGCCTTGATCCTCGGCCATCCCGTGCCGCCGCTCGGCGGCGTCCTGTTCACCTCGGAATGGAGCAGGAGCGCGTTCTTGACCTCGACCCAGCATCTGCGCTTGCCGCTGGGGATCTCGTTTTTCACCTTTCAGGCGATGTCGTATGTGATCGACGTGCATCGCCGCGACGTGCGCGCCCAGCGCAACCTGGTCGACTTCGCGTTGTACAAGTCACTTTTCCCGCAGCTGATCGCCGGTCCGATCGTGCGCTACAAGGACGTCGCCGCCCAGATCGTGGGGCGCACGGAGTCGCTCGAGCGCTTCGCAAGTGGCGTGCGCCGTTTTTGCGTGGGCCTGGGCAAGAAGGTCCTGATCGCCAACACCATCGGCGCCGCGGCCGCGGGGATCTTTGCGACGCCCCACGATCAAGTGACGATGTCGGTCGCCTGGCTGGGCGTGCTCGCCTATACGCTGCAGATCTATTTCGACTTCTCGGGCTACTCCGACATGGCGATCGGCTTGGGCCGCATGTTCGGATTCGAGTTCATCGAGAACTTCAATTATCCCTACGTCTCGCGCAGTCTGACCGAGTTCTGGCGTCGCTGGCACATTTCGCTTTCGACCTGGTTTCGCGACTACGTATACATCCCGATGGGCGGGGGTCGCGGCACGTCGGCGCGTGTCTACTTCAACCTCGCGACCGTGTTCGTGCTGTGCGGGATGTGGCACGGTGCTTCGCTCAACTACCTGCTGTTCGGTTGCTTCCACGGCTCAGTGCTCGTCATGGAGCGCGCTTTCCTGGGTGCTCGACTCGCGCGTTGGCCGAGTGTGCTCCGTCACGTCTATCTGATCTTTGTCGTCGCGATGGGCTGGGTCTTTTTCCGTTGCGAGGACACGGCGCTGATGACGACCTGGTTCAAGGCGCTCTTCGGTTTGCAGGGTGGCAATCCGGCGCTGGCGTATCCGGCGCTGTATCTGGACAACGCCCGACTGCTGGCTTTCGTGGCCGGCGGGCTCGGTTCCGTTGCCTGGCTGCCCGCGTTGCGCCGCTGGATCGCGCGCAATCCCGCTCGCGAGCTGTCCGCCCGGTACCTGAGCCTCGGTGGCGATCTCGTGCTGTGTGCTGTCCTTGCGCTGTGCGCGCTCGAGCTCAGCGCCAGCACGTTCAACCCGTTCATCTACTTCAGGTTCTAGCCATGGAACCTTCGAAGATCTCGCCGCGGCGATTCCAGGACCTGTGCCTCTGCACACTGTTCCTCGCCTTCCTGCTCGCTTCGCCGATCGCGCTCGCGATCCGCCGTGAGGACGTTCAGGTGATTCTGGCCGAGAATCGCAGAGCCCGTGACTTCCCGCCAATGCCGGAAAGTGCGCTGGCCTGGGGCGTATGGCCGCGAGATTTCGAAGCCTGGCACGACGACCACTTCGGCCTGCGCACGGCGCTCGTTCGGACGCACAATTGGCTCAAGCTTCGCGTGCTGCACACCAGCCCCTCGCCGCGCATCGTCATCGGGCCGACGAACTGGATCTTCGCCGCAGGCGTGGATCTCGAACCCTGGCGCGGCGCGGTTCCGTTCACGCAACTCGAGCTGGAAGCCTGGCGCAAATGCCTCGAGGGCCGCAGACGCGAGCTCGAGAAACGCGGGATCGAGTACTGCTTTGTGCTCGCCCCGAACAAGCCGGCAGTCTATCCGGAGTTCTTGCCTGCACAGATTCGCAAGGGTGGCCCTTCGCGGACCGATCAACTGATCGAGTATCTCGCGCAACATTCTAGTTTCCGCCTGATCGATCTGCGCGCGGCTCTGCTGGAAGAGAAGCGAAACGACGTCGGTGACGACTACACGTATTTCCCGCTCGGAACCCACTGGACTGATCGCGGCGCCGGCGCCGGCATGCGCGCCATCGTTGCCGAACTCGCCAAGACACATCCAACGCTGGCGTCCGTCGACGACAGCATCGACGGCCAGATCCAGATCGACGCCAGCGGTGATTCGTGGGGTGAACGGCTGTACCTGCCTTCGATGCTGCGCCAGACGGTGCGCCTGGTCACGCTGCACGACGCGAAGACGCGCGGCCTCTCGATCACCAAGACCGAGAGCGAACGCAGGGTCGTCGTCGATCAAGAGGATTCGTCGCTCCCGCGCGCGCTGGTCTTGCACGACTCCTTTGGCGAGCCCCTGCAGGTCTTGCTCGGGCGGCATTTTTCGCATTCCCTTTTCCTCTGGAAGCCCGACATCGATTTGCAGCTGGTCGAGCAGGAAAAGCCCGCTGTCGTGCTGCATATCTTCAACGATCGCGTATTGGCGACGCTGCAGCCGATGGCCTTCTCCACCGCAATCGACACGCTGGCTCTCGAGCAGTTTCAGGCCTCGCGCGAGCTGGCGCTGGTTTTCGATGCTGCGAGCAATTCGCCGCCGATCAAGGCTTATCGCGAGTCGAGCGTGACGCTCTCAGGCGTGGGCTCCAAACCGGAACTCGTCTGCAGGCAGGAAACCCAGGCCGGCGGTTTCCTGCTGCCCGCGTTCCAGCTACGCGACGGCGTGCACGCGATCGTGCGGATCGAATTCGAGAGTCCGATCGCCACGAAGTCGTCGTTTCTGTTCCAGACCAGCGCCGAACGGAGCTTCCACCGCAAGCGTCAAGTGCGCTACGACGTTTCCGCGGGACTCAACACTCTGTACGTCGAGATCCTCGAACAGGATCTCGCCGGACCTCTGCTGTTCAGGCCCGGCACCGAACCCGGCATGTTCAAACTCCACGCCCTCGAAGTGCGACTGGTGTCGAACTGACGAGCGCACGCATCCGCGAATCGACCTAGCGGGCCTGCACCGGCTGCTTCCTGGTCAACTCGAGCTCGGCGTGATGGGCCTGCAAGCTCTTCACCTGGTACTCGCCCCGCTGCATCGCCGAAAGCGCGCTGACCACGGCGCGAATGCCGTGCAGCGTCGTGATGCACGGGATGCCGAGCTGCACCGCCGACGCGCGGATCTTCGAATCGTCCTGGCGCTGTTGCTTGCCCAGCGGCGTGTTCAAGACCAGGTCGATCTCGCGGTTCTTGATCCGGTCGACGATGTGCGGGCGGCCTTCGTGGACCTTGTTGACGCGCTCGACGGGAATTCCCGCGGACTTGAGCGCTCGCCAGGTTCCTTCCGTGGCCAGCAATTCGTAGCCCAGTCGCGCCAGTTCGCGCGCCTCGGGCACGATCGAGCGCTTGTCGACATTCTTCACCGACAGGAAAATCCGCCCGCGGCGCGGCAGTTTCATGTTCGCGGCCTCGAAGGCTTTCACGAACGCGAAGCCGAGGTCCACGTCGATGCCCATGACCTCGCCGGTCGAACGCATCTCGGGCCCGAGCAGGACGTCGACGCCCGGGAACTTGTTGAAAGGGAACACGGGCACTTTCACCGAAAAGTAAGGCGGAATCACTTCCTGCGTGAAGCCGAGTTCTTCGAGCGTCATGCCCGCCATGACTTTCGCCGCGAGCTTCGGCAGCGCGACGCCGATCGCCTTGGACACGAACGGCGCGGTGCGCGAGGCGCGCGGGTTGACTTCCAGCACGTAGACCTTGTCGGCCTTCACCGCGAACTGGATGTTCATCAGGCCGATGACTTCGAGTTCGCGCGCCATGGCCTTGCTCGCCGCAGCGATCTCATCCTGGATGCCGCGATCGAGCGTGTGCGGCGGCAGCACGCAGGTCGAATCGCACGAGTGGATGCCGGCCTCCTCGATGAGCTCCATCACGCCGCCGATCACGACCGACTTGCCGTCCGATATCACGTCGACGTCGACCTCGATCGCTTCCTCGAGGAACTTGTCGACCAGGATCGGGCGGTCGGGCGTCGCCTGCACGGCGTTGTGCATGTACTGCTCGAGCGCGGCGTCGTCGTAGACGATCTCCATCGCGCGTCCGCCGAGGACGTAACTCGGTCGCACGATCACCGGATAGCCGATGCGGCGCGCGACCTCGAAGGCCTCGGCGGCGTTTTTCGCCATGCCGCTCTCCGGTTGATGCAAGCCGAGTCCGCGCAAAAACTCGGTGAAGAGCTTGCGGTCCTCGGCGCGGTCGATCGATGCGACCGAGGTGCCGATCAACGGCGCGCCGGCCTCGTGCAGACCCGCGGCGAGGTTGAGCGGCGTCTGGCCGCCGAATTGCACGATGATTCCGTCGGGCTTCATCGCGTCGACGACCGCCATGACATCTTCGTGGGTCAAGGGCTCGAAGAAAAGGTGGTCGGAGGTGTCGTAGTCCGTGGACACCGTCTCGGGATTCGAGTTGACCATGATCGACTCGATGCCCATCTCGCGCGCCGCGAACGAGGCGTGCACGCAGCAGTAGTCGAACTCGATGCCCTGCCCGATGCGGTTGGGACCGCCGCCGAGGATCATGATGCGCCGGCCGGACGGCAGCGGCGCTTCCGATTCGTCTTCCCAGGTCGAGTAGTAGTAGGGCGTGTAGGCCTGGAACTCCGCGGCGCAGGTGTCGACCAGTTTGTAGCTGGGCTCGAGTCCCCATTCCTTGCGCAGCGCGCGGACGTCTTTCGTGGAGAGTCCCACCGCGAGCGCGATCTGGCGATCGGCGTAACCCAGTTTCTTCGCCGCGAGCAAACGCTCGCGCGTCAATTTCGCGCCGGCGAGTTCTCGCTCGAAGTCGCACAACTCGCGAATGTTCTCGAGGAACCACGGATCGATGTTCGTCGCCGCGAAGATTTCCTGGGTGCTCCACCCGGCCATGTAGGCCGAGCGCAGCGCGAGGATGCGCAACTCGTTGGGCACGCGCAGCGTGCGAGTGAGCGCCTCGCCGTCGGCGGCCAGCAGGTCGGCGGGATTGCGCGGATCCATGCCCATGCCCGGCCGTCCGGTTTCCAGGCCGCGCACGGCCTTTTGCAGCGCTTCCTTGAAAGTGCGGCCGATCGCCATGGTCTCGCCGACGGATTTCATCTGAGTCGTCAGCGTCCCATCCGCGCCCTTGAACTTCTCGAAGGCGAAACGCGGGATCTTGACCACCGCGTAGTCGATCGCCGGCTCGAAACAGGCCGGCGTCTTGCGCGTGATGTCGTTGAAAATCTCGTCGAGCGTGTAGCCCACGGCCAGTTTCGCGGCGAATTTCGCGATCGGGAAGCCCGTGGCCTTCGAAGCCAAAGCCGAGCTGCGCGACACGCGCGGATTCATCTCGATCACGATCATGCGGCCGGTCTTGGGATCGATCGCGAACTGCACGTTCGAGCCGCCGCACTCGATGCCGATCTCGCGCATGACGCGGATCGACGCGCTGCGCATGTTCTGGTACTCGCGGTCGGTCAGCGTCTGGGCCGGCGCGACAGTGATCGAGTCGCCGGTGTGCACGCCCATCGGGTCGAGGTTTTCGATCGAGCAGATGATGACCACGTTGTCGGCGCGGTCGCGCATCACCTCCATCTCGAATTCCTTCCAACCGATCAGGCTTTCCTCGACCAGCACTTCGCTGTTCATCGAGAGCGCGAGTCCGCGGCCGACGATCTCCTCGAACTCCTCGACGTTGTAGGCGATGCCGCCGCCCGAGCCGCCGAGCGTGAATCCAGGGCGGATCACGCACGGCAGCCCGATCTGCGCCAACGCGCGCCGCGCGTCGTCCAGGTTGTGCGCGACGCCGGAGCGCGCGGTCTCCAATCCACAGGCAGTCATCGCCGAGCGGAACAGGTCGCGGTCCTCGGCCTTGCGGATCACTTCCGCGCGCGCGCCGATCATCTCGACCCCCAGGCGGTCGAGCACGCCCGAGTCGTACAGCCCCAGCGCCGTGTTCAAGCCGGTCTGCCCGCCCATGGTCGGCAGCAATGCGTCCGGGCGTTCGAGCTCCAGGATCTTGGTCAGCGCCGCCACGGTGATCGGCTCGATGTACGTTGCATCGGCCGTATCCGGATCGGTCATGATCGTCGCCGGATTGGAGTTCACCAGGATGACCCGGTAGCCCTCCGCCCGCAGCGCCTTGCAGGCCTGCGTGCCGGAGTAGTCGAACTCACAGGCCTGCCCGATGATGATCGGACCGCTTCCGATGATCAGGATGGACTTCAGGTCGGTGCGGCGGGGCATGTAGAGCGGTCTATTCGATTCGGCGTAGGGGACTCGCGAACGCGCCGTTCGGAGGCAAACTGCGGGATTGGAACAAACGCAGCGCGAGCTGTCGACGGACGAGCCCGGCCGCGCCGCCTATTACTGTGCATCAACCGTCGGTCGGCAGCGGAAGGTCGGCTGGGCTCGTGACAGGCAGGTCCTCGGGCCGGTCGACTTTCTCGCCGTGGGGGTCGAGGTGGACCACCGGGGCCAGCAGGACCAGTTCGTGCAGTTGTTGCGGGAAGGCATAGCCACGCCCGCCGCCAGGCGGTGGCTCGCCCACTTTCCAGTCGACAACGACCCGCCCGCCCGCACGGCCCTGGGAGCGCACACGCTCCTGCGCTTCGATCCACCAAGCGGCTCGCCCTTGATCGTCGAGCTCGATCGGCGTGCGCAGGTTGACCGTCTGCAGCTTGAAGCGATTGTGCAGCAGGTAGTCGTGCTGCTGGTTGCGCGTAACCACAAGGTCTCCGGGAACGATCCGGTCGCCCGGCTGCAGCATTTTCGCCGCGCTCTGGGCCCACTCGCGGTTCGGGTCCGTCCGGTCGACGATGGACAAAAATGCTAAATTGACAGCAATTTGGACCCCAGAAAACACCAAGATAGTTTTCCACAGACGCTCCTCCTGAATTCGCGCGAGGAAGCTGGCCAGTCCGACCGCGATCAGCGGGCTCAACACCCAGGCGGCCAAGTCCAGGTTCGGTGAGCCACCTAGGAGCTTGAGCCCGAGGGGCACGCCGGCGAAGGCGACGATCCAGGTCGGCGGCGCTGACTCCGTCGAGTCCGTCGGGCGGCGGAACAGCTCGATCAGCCCGACCACGCCGACGCCTAGGGCTGGCAAGAGCACGAAGAGCCAGGTCAGGCTGTCGGGGGCGCCGACGCTTCCCGTGCCCAGGAGTTTCAGCCATAGGGCACGCCAAAGCAGCGAGATTTCAGCGCTCGACAATTCAACCCGAGCGCCCACCAGGACCAAGGCACCGAGGGCGACAAGGCCCGTCGCCGAGGCGAGCAACACTCGGCTACGCATCGTCGATGCGCATCGTTCCGCGCCGGGGGGCGCGAGCCCATTCCAGATCACGGCCGGAAGCAGCAGCACGAGGTTCGGATCGAGCATGCAGACCGCGAACCATGTCCCGATGGGGCCCATGCTGCGCTCGGTTTCCGTGTCGCGACCCGCGGATCGGATCAGGCTCGAGAAAAGGATCGCGGAACCGAGCAAGGCGGGTGCGGAAGGACCGGGCAAAGTCGCCGAGAGAGTCGCTATCGGCGATGCCAGGAGGAGCAGCGCGCTGACACATGAAGCGAGCCTCGACAGCCCCAGCGAGAGGCTCAAGCGCGAAAGGACCGGATAGGTTGCGGCCCAGCAGGCAGCGGCAATCAAGAACCAGGCGCGCTCGGCTCCGATCGAGGGCCACAGTGAAAGCAACCGAGCGAGCGGTTGAAGGGCCAGATGCAACGAGAACCATGTCCCACGCTCGGTGGCCGAGACCAAGGCCGGCCCGTCACCGAGCAGACGTTCGGTAGGGACTGCCAATGCCAGCAGCATGAGCCCTGCGGCAACCACCACGTCCTGCCAGAATTCGCGCCGGTGGGACGCGCCGATGGACTCGCCGATCAGGTCGCGAACGGCGAGCCTGGGGAACGCTTCGGCCGCCGCGTGGGAATGACTTGTCTCCGAGCCTGGGCTGGAGTTCACGCCGGACGTCGGGCGATCGACGGATCGACCGATCGCCTGGCGCGGAGCGTGGATATGGGACGGATGATCGGGGGACGACACGGGCAAGTAACCTGCCCACAAGGGTAGGGGAGGGCGATCGCTACTCCATCAGCCTACCGCCTCGCGCAAACGTATGCGGGCTGTCGCGGAATCGCCGAGCCGCCCGTGCGGTGCCAGGCCCCCGGTAGACCGAACGCGGCCGATCGGGGGCCGGGGCCCGGTCGGGCGCCCCACGGGCCGGCGGGGGCCAAGCACCGGTCGC
>JANMRV010000162.1:0-1338 GCA_031388685.1 Planctomycetota bacterium | reverse complement strand
GGGCCGCGATCACGGCGCGGGCATCGAGCTCGATCGCAATGTGGTGCGCAACGTCGAACGCGTGCAGGCCCAGCTCGAACGCTCCGCGCAGCGCGCATTCACGCGTGTCTCGAACGCCGAGGCTGCCGACGAAGAAGCACTGCTGTGGATCATTTTCACGGCCTTCCCCGACCGCGTGGCTTGTCTCAACGCCGCCGGTGCGCGCGACGGCCGTTTGCTCGGCGGAACAGGAATCGCCCTGGGCGACGAGAGCGTGCTGCACGACGAGCCGTTGTTCGTCGTGCTCGAAGCCGACCTCGGCGAACGCGGCGAATTTTTGCGCGCGCGCGTGCGCCAGGCCAGTGCGATCCGTCGCGAGTGGCTCGCCGAAGTTGCCGGCGGTGCGTTTTACGTCGAGAACTCGCTCGAGTGGAACACGGAGCGCGAACGCGTGATCGCCACGCGCAAGACGATGTACGAAGACCTCGTCCTCGATCAGGTCGAGACTTCAGACGTCGATCCGCGCGAAGCACTGCGCGTGGTGCTTGAAGTCGCCGCGCGCGATCCGCAGCGTGCGCTCGACTGGAGCGAAGGCGTGCAACGCCTGTGCGCGCGCATCGGCTCGCTGGCGCAATGGATGCCGGAGCTTGGTCTGCCGTCGATCGACGCCGCGAGTCTGGTGAAAGCGATCGAGCCCTGGTGCGAAGGCGTGATCTCGCTGGCGAAATTGCGCGCGCTGCGCTTGAGCGAGGTCGTGCTCGCGCAACTCGACGCGCGTCAGCGTGCGGCCCTGGACAAACACGCGCCCGACGCGCTGACCACACCCGCGGGTTCGTCACGCCGACTGGAGTACGCGCCAGGAAAACCGCCGGTGCTCGCCGTGCGTTTGCAGGAATTGTTCGGCCTCGCCGCGACGCCGACCGTCGCCGCCGGCCGCGTTGCGGTCCTGCTGCACTTGCTCTCTCCCAACCATCAAGTCGTGCAGGTCACGAGCGACCTCTCGAGTTTTTGGAACACGACCTACCAACAGGTGCGCAAGGACCTGCGCGCGCGCTACCCCAAACACTCTTGGCCCGAAGACCCCTGGACCGCCCAACCCACCGCCCGCGCCAAACGCCGTCCCCGGTAATCCACCGCCGCCAATTGCCCGTCCGATACCCGCCCAGACCGTGCCCGGTAATCCATCGGCGTTTATTACCCGCCCGATACCCGCCCCGCCCCCAATCGCTCGCGAACGAGCGCTCCATGCGTCACGGGGCAAACGCGTCAAGCGCCGGTAATAAACGCCGGAGGATCACCGGGCACGGTCTTGCGCTCCCAGAGCACGAGTACCGCGGCGGCGATGAGCGCGATTCCGGC
>JANMRV010000148.1:0-1675 GCA_031388685.1 Planctomycetota bacterium | reverse complement strand
CGCACGTCCTGAGACACGAAGGCATAACCCTTGTCGAGGAAGAGTTTGCTCGGGCCGAGATTCTCGGCGAAGGCCTTCTCGCCGTAGGGCTGGCACGAGTAGGGCGTGCGCTTGAGCAGGACCGGAAACTTCTCGGACGATTTTCTAGGCGTGTAGATGCTCGTGAACAATTTCACGCCGTCGCGCATCGGCACGAGCGCCTCTCGCTTGTCGAAGTGCGCGGGAATCCAGTCCTTGTCGAGCGGCTCCTGCCCAGCGGTGCGACCAACCAGCCCAAGCAGAGCGAAAGCGAAGACGCAGCGAAAAGGGAATGTGCGCATGGCAGCGCATCGTAATCATGCCCGGTGAAACACCGGCGTTTATTACGCGGCCCTTGCTGCCCGGAGCGAGTGCCGTTTCGCGCTTGACGATGCGGATTCCGATTGCGAGGCTTGTGTAATAAACGCCGGTGGATCACCGGGCACGAATATGAAACCGACTCCTCCGGGTTGGCCGCGCGTCGCGAGCGCGCTGTACTATCAGGATGCGGGCGCGGCCATCGAGTGGCTGTGCAGGGCGTTCGGCTTTCAGGTGCGGATCAGGATTGACGGGCCGGACGGCAGCATCGAGCACTCGGAGCTCGAGCTCGCCGACGGGTTGATCATGGTCGGCAGCGCGGAGGTCAAACGCGCTTGGAGCAAGAGCCCGAAAGCGCTGCAGGGCGCCAACACGCAGAGCCTGATGGCCTACGTCGACGACGTCGAAGCGCATTTTGTGCGCGCGCGTGCGGCCGGTGCGAGAGTCGTTTCTGAGCCGAAGACCGTCGACTACGGCGAAGAGTACTGGAGCGACCGCGGATACGAGTGCATCGACCCCGAAGGACATCACTGGTGGTTCATCCAGCGTTTGCGGAATCCCAGGCCGAAGGCCTGAGCGCAGCGCCGTCACCCTGAGCGCAGCGCCGTCACGACGGCGGCTTCAATTCGATCTGCACCATCATGTGCTGCTCGTCGATCACGGCGCTGGCCGGTTGGCCGACGCGCGTCCAGCTGCCGCGCCGGTCGTCGCCGCCTTGCTCTAGCCAGACCTCGTATGTTCCAGGGGCGAGCCCGCTCAACCACGCGTTGGTGGTCCTGCTGCCGTCGATGTCCAGCTCTTCTTGCGTCAAGTTTCGCGAAGATCCCTTCGGCACCACGCTCACTTGCCAGCGCGACTCGGCTGCTTTCTCGGTGAATGGGACGTTGACCAGCAGCGAGCCGGATTCACCGACGACGAGGCGCAGGAACGGCACGCTCGTATCGTGGAGCCGCGTCATGCGCTCGAAGGATCCGGAGACTTCCAACACGACGTCTCCCGAGGGCAAGTCATCGATGCGATAGCGTCCCGGGCCGAGTTGCAGGGCGCGCTGCAGCGACGGCCCGTTGGAGCGCAGGCTGATTCGCGCGGGAGCGACGAATGGCGAGCCATCGCGCTGCATGAGCTCCACTTCGACGGAACGCGCGGTTCCGAGTGTGATCTCCACCTGTTCCGAGGGGATCGGCCGTAGCCAGACGGACTGCGGCGCAAAGCCCTCGGCCGTCGCCAGCACCGTGCAACTGTCGCCGTACATGGACTTGAGCTCGAGCTCCCCGTTCTTGTCGACCGGACTACCCTGGAAGCGCGACGAGCGACCGGGATTGTAGACGTAGACGGTCGC
>JANMRV010000099.1:0-11144 GCA_031388685.1 Planctomycetota bacterium | reverse complement strand
CGGGCCCATGGGGAAGGAATAGCCGAGCACCATGGCCTTGTCGATGTCCTCGGCGCTGGCCACACCGGATTCGAACATGCGCATGGCTTCCAGACCGATGCACAGCCCCAGGCGCGACGAGGCGAACCCCGGCGTGTCGCGGACTTCGATCGGGTCCTTGCCCATGCGGATCCCAAGTTCGAGCGCGCATTGGACCGCTTCGTCGGAGCTTTGGCCCGCGCGCACCACCTCGACCAGTTTCATCAAATGCACCGGATTGAAGAAGTGCATTCCGACGACGCGTTCGGGGTGAACGCTGCCCTCCGCGATTCTCGTGATCGGCAGGGAAGATGTGTTCGAAGCCAGCAAGACCTCCGGGCTCAGGGCCTGCGACATGCGGCCGAACAGGAAGCATTTCAGCTCGAGTCTCTCGGGCACGGCTTCGATCACGACGTCGACTCCGCCGACCGCCGCATCGAAATCGCTGGTCGCCGACAACAGCGCGAGCGCGCCGTCGCGCGCGGCCGGCGTGACCTTTCCGATCGAGACACCTTTCTCGAGGTTCGCGCGAATCGCGGCGAGGCCCTTGGAGGTCGCCGCCTCGTCGATGTCGTAGATGCGCGTCTTGATGCCGACGGCGGCGAGCGAATGCGCGATACCGTGGCCCATGGTGCCCGCGCCGAGCACGCAGGCCAGTTGAATGTTCTTCGCTTCGATCACGTTGTGTGAAAATCCTGTTCTAACGCCCTGGAATCAGCACGATCTTGCCTGCGACCTTCCGCGAGTCGAGCAACTCGTGGGCGCTTTGGATCTCGCTCAGCGGCAGCACGCGATCGACCAAGGGCCGGTACACGCCTGCGGCGATCTTCGCGTAGATCTGCGGCAGCGACGTGCGCGGTCCCATGGTCGAGCCCAGCACCGAGAGATTCTTCATGAACAGGTGCGGCAGCGTGATCTGGACTTTCGCGCCGGTGGTGCCGCCGCAGGTGACCAATCTCCCGTTGCGAGCCAGCGAGCGCATCGACGCGTCCCACGTGGCCGGACCGACGTGCTCGACGACGACGTCGACACCGCGGCCACCGTTCAGTCCTTTCAGTTCGCGCTCCCAGCCGTCCTTCGCCGGATCGAGCGCCGCATCGGCGCCAAGGTCCAGCGCGAGTTTGCGCTTGGCTTCGCTGCTCGCCGTGGTGAAGACGCGCGCGCCGATGTCCTTCGCGATCTGGATCGAGGCCATGCCGACGCCGCTCGTGCCGCCGATTACGAGCACACTTTCGCCGCGCACGAGTTTCGCGCGCGTCACGAGCATGCCCCAGGCCGTCAGGTAGACCAAGGTCGCGGCCGCGCCGACCACGGGATCGACCTTGTCGGGCAAAGGCAAAACCATGCGCGCGGGCAGGGCCACCAGTTCGCGATCGAGTCCGTCGCAATGTTCGCCGCGGATCTGATAGTCGTCGGAAAGGTGATCGTTGCCCGCAAGGTCGTGGGCCGAAGTCCCCGAACTCAGGCCGGGTTCGACCACCACGCGCGAACCTACGGCAAGACCCGTGACTCCGGCGCCGAGGGCCACGATCTCGCCCGTGCCGTCGCAACCGGGGATCAGCGGCAGCGGGAGCTTCACACCGGGCATTCCTGCGCGCACGAAGAGATCGAGGTGATTGACGGACACGGCCAGCATGCGCACGAGCACTTCACCCGGGGCGGGTTTCGGCTCCGGACCCTGCTCGAGCTTCAGGACCTCGGGTCCGCCGTGGGCGTGGATTCGAACGAGTTGCATCAGCGGCCGCGGAACGTGGGTTTGCGCTTTTCGACGAACGCGGCGATGCCTTCGCGCGCGTCCTCGGAGGCGAAGAGTTTGGCCTGCAGTTCGCGCTCGAGGGCCAGGCCGGAATCGAGCGGCAGATCGGCGCCACCCTGCACCGCGCGCTTGATGTTGCCGACCGCGAGCGCGGCCTTCGCGGGCGAAGTGAAACTCTGCGCGTAGGCGAGCACCGCGGCGTTGAAACTCGCGTCGTCGGCGCCGTCGAGCACTTGCTGCACGATGCCGAGTGCGAGCGCTTCGTCGTAATCCATCATCCGGCCGCTGGCCATCAGTTCGATCGCGCGCGCGCGGCCGACGCAGCGCGCCAGGCGTTGGGTCCCGCCGGTGCCGGGCAACACGCCCAGATTGATCTCGGGCAGGCCGCACTTGCCGCTGCCGCGTCGCGCGATGCGCAGGTCGCAGGCCAGCGCGATCTCGAGTCCGCCGCCGACGCAGTGTCCGCCCAGGGCGGCGATCGCCAGTTTGGGTGTCTCCTCCAACCTGCGCAGCGTCTCGTTGGCGTGCAGGCAGAAGGCGTACTTGAACTCGGGCGTGACGGCGCCGAGCATTGAAATGTCCGCGCCGGCGCAGAAGAATTTTTCGCCGGCCCCCGCGATGACGATGACTTCGACCTCGGTATCGAAACGCGCGCGCAGGATCGCCTCGTCGAGGTCGCGCATCATTTCATAGGAATAGCCGTTGGCCGGCGGGTGGGTCAGCGTCAGCCAGGCGACCCTCCCGGCGCGCTTCCAGCTGACCTTGCCGTTGGGCAACAGTTCGGGGCTCTTCGAATCGGCGCTCGACGGCTCGTGCGTGGTCATGAAACTTCGGAGTCGGAGGAAGAGTCTGGCGGGCGAAGGGGGA
Source organism: Planctomycetota bacterium (assembly GCA_031388685.1). Classification (GTDB taxonomy): domain Bacteria; phylum Planctomycetota; class UBA1135; order UBA1135; genus JADJQU01. Next base: position 8,503 of record JANMRV010000099.1, on the reverse strand, counting down.
GGATTCTAGACACAAGCGAGCCTCGGCGTACGATGCTTCGAGCGCGACTCCCCGCGATCCATGACCCAGCTGACGATCAAGAAAGGCCTGCTCCTTTCGTTGCTCAGCTGCCTGGGAGCGATCGCCGGGTTGGCCGCGCTCGAAGTCGGCCTGCGCGCGTTCGATTTCGACTATCCTCCGGGCGACGATCCGATCGCGATCTGGAACAAGCTCGAGGACCGCGACCTGCGGCTGGGCAAGGGGCTGCACCGCGTCGCGGCCCGCCAACTGTGGGAGCCGCGGCCCGGCGCGCTGATTCCCACAAGCTGGAGTCCCGCGGGCGAGAGCGTGAACGCCGCGGGCTATCGCGGGCCGCTGCGCGGCCTGGAAAAATCGGCCGGCGTGCTGCGGATCGCGACGCTCGGGGATTCTTCGACCTTCGGTTACGGCGTTCCCTACGAGCAGACCTACTCGGCGCAGCTCGAAGAGCGCCTGAACGCGGCGGGTGTGCGCGCAGAAGTGCTCGACTTTGGCGTCGTCGGATTCACCCTGCTGCAGGGCATCGAGCGCTACCGAGCGCGCGTGCGCGACTACGATCCGGATCTCGTGATCGCGGCCTTCGGCGCGATCAACGATCATTTCATGGCCCAAGGACTGAGCGACGTGCAGAAGATCGCCCAGGCGAGGGCCGACGAATCTGCGCTCGGCGTCTTCGCGCAGCGGGCGCGCGCAAAGCTGCGCGTGCTGCAACTGATCGCCCGCGGGCTCGATGGATTGCATTCCAAGGACGCCGCGGCGCGCGAGGAAATCGCGCGCCGCGGCGTCGAGTTCGATGAGCACCGTCCGCACGAGGGCGAACTCGACTTCGAGACGAAGTACCACGCTGTGCGGCGCGTCTCGCCTGCCGAATTCGAAGCCGGTCTCGGCGAGCTTCGGCGGCTCGTCGAGGCCGATGGCGCCACGCTCGTGCTGCTCTCGATGCCGCGCCGTCGCGGGGTCGACATGGGTCTCGCGATCCTGCGCAAGTACAGCCAGACGATCCTCGATTACGCCAAGGCGAGCACCACGCTGTGTGTCGACGGACGCGGCGATTTTCGCAATTACTTCGAGCTCGAGCACGGCGACCCGCACCTTTTTTTCTTGCCCAACGACGACGTCCATCCCTCCAGGCGTGGGCACGCGCGATTGGCCGAACGGCTGTGTGAACTCATCGTCCAGTGGAAGGCGGCGCACTGAAATCCATGGCATCCTTGGCCGAGAACGCTCAGGGCAGGCGCACGCGTTGGCGTTTTGCCTTGGCCGTGCTCGTGATCGCGTTCCTGCTCGCGTGTTTCTTCTCCACGCCGCTGAAAAAGTATGCAACGCACAGCTACTCCGCCGCGGATCTGAGCCAGGATTACTCGCTGACGCAGGTCGAACGCGGCCACGTGCCCGGCAACCGGCTGCTCTCCGATCCGGTGACCGAGATGGTGCCTTGGCTCTTGTTCAACCGCGACGAATTGCGCGCCGGCCGCGTGCCGCTGTGGGACGACCGCAATGCCGCGGGCCAGCCGCACCTCGCCAACTATCAGTCCGCGGTCTTTTCGCCGTTCAGCGTTCCGTTCTATCTGCTCGATCTGAAGCCCGCGCTGCTGGTCAGTGCGTTCCTGAAGCTCGGCGTCCTCGGTCTGTTCACGTTCCTCTTCCTCGATCTGCTCGGACTGGGCAGTCTGGCCTGCCTGATCGGCGCGACGGCGTTCACCTTCAGCGGCCACAATGTCCTGCTGCTGGCCTATCCGCACGCCGCGGCGGTGAGCGCGCTGCCCGCCGGCCTGTACTTCGCCGAACTCGCGCTGCGGCGCGGAGAGAACGGCCGCGGAGTGCTTGGCGCGTGCCTGGGATTGGCGCTGACATTGACCATCGGCGTGCTGTGCGGCCAGCCGGAACCGTTCTACTTCAGCGTGCTGCTCGTGGCGTTGTGGATCGCGACGCGGCTTGCGGGAATTGCCTGGCGCGAGTGGCTAGATCGTGGATCCGCGCGCGGAGCGCTGTGGCTCGCCGTGCGAATCTTGCTGTCGGCGTTGATCGGTGTCGCGCTCGGTGCGCCGCAGATCATGCCCTTTCTCGAGTACCTGCGGAATTCGACGATCCTCGTGTGGCGTTCGTCCGACCAGACGCCGCTGAATCCGTTCACCTGGCTCTTGTACGCGTTTCCGGATCTGTTTGGGAATCCAGCGCGGCTCTATCACCTCAACTACGCACTCCCGCCGCCGAACTTTGAGTCGGCGAACACCTGCTATCTCGGCGCCTGCGCGATGGTCGTCGCGGCGAGTGCGGCGCTTTTCGTAAAGCATGTGAGGGCTGCACGATTCTTTGTTGCAGCCGCGCTTCTGTGGTTCTTCTACGCCTACGATTTCTTCGGCGTGGGGCGCTTGCTTGGGAACATTCCGACGCTCGACCTCGCGCCGCTCAATCGCAGTCAGCCGATCGGGTTGTTCGCTATGAGCGCTTGCGCCGCGATCGCGACGCACGCGATCGCGACCGAAGCGGTCAACGCGCGCTGGAAGGGAGCGCTCGTCACGCTGCTCGTCGGCGGCGGCGCGATGTGGTTCACCACGGTCAAGACCTGGTCCTTCTTTTCGATGCTGCGCCGCTCGGCTTACGCGAAAGGCATGCCGCCGGGCTCGGATGCGTACTTCCCCGAGCACATGCAGTTTATCGTGGTGAGCTTCGCCGTAGGGCTCGCGGCACTCGTGGCACTGTGGTGGACGCGTTCGAAATGGCCACAGACGCTGCTGCAGTTTGCGATTCTCGGAGTCGTTTTCCTGCAGTCCGGCTGGGTCATGCGCGACTACAACCCGACGGCCGAGGACAAGTTCGTCTACCCAACGACCGCGTCGATCCAGGAACTGAAGCGCATCGCGAAGGACGAACCGGTCGTGATCCTGGGCTCCGACACGCTTCCTCCGCATACGAACTCTGTCTACGGAATCACCTCGCTGTCGAGTTACGACGCGATGTGGATCCGCAAGTACGACGAACTCTACCGCGAGTCCTTCGGTCTTGGCGGCGGCAACTGGCGCTTGGTCCTGCAGACGAAGGCGAAGTGGATTCGCCGGTTCGGCGCGCGTTTCGTCGCCTCGCCGGGCAATTGGGTGCGCGTCGATTCACTGTGCGACAACGTCCTGATTTCTGGGGACGACCTCTACACGACCTCCGAGATCCTTCCGGGCGGAGAAGTCGTGCAGACGATCGAGGGCCATCGCGAGCGACTGCAGGGCATCGCTTTCCAATTCGCGATTCCACCCAGACCCGTGCACTGCACGCTCGAGCTGAAGCTCGAGGACATCATCAGCGGAAGCGTGGTCGCGACGAAATCCGTCAAGACCGATGGCTGGGTCAACGATCGTTTCGGCCGCCACGAAGAGCTGTTCGATTTCGAGCCGTTGATCGACGCGCGCTTCCGTCCGCTGCGCGTCACAATCAGCTCGCCCGATGCGTCGCCAGGCAACGCGGTCGCGATGTTCGGCCGCAAGGATTATTGGTATTGGAACGCGTTCGTGAGACTCAAGCAGCCGATTCACGAGGTCATCTGGAACATCGAACCGTCACCGCGGCGGCCCGGACATCGGCCCCACGGCAGGTTGAGCGTGGCTGGCAAGGCGCTGCAGGGCGGGCTGTTGATGGACCAGGCCTACGATCTTGAGCATTGGCAGAAGCTCGCGCAGATCCCCGGCTTCACGATCGCGGCGCTCGTGGATCACGTGGCTCGCTACACGACGGTCAGCCGCGGCATCGCGACGCGCAGGATCGAGGACGATTTCAAGCTGGTGCACGAGGGCAATCTCGATCCTCACCACGTCGTCGTGCTCTCGCTGCCCGGCAAGAGCGCGATAGACAGTGCGCGCGGACGCGGCGAGATCCAAGAGCCCGCCGTCGAGGTGCTGCGCGACGATCCCGATCACGCGCTGCTGCAGGTCACGCGCGAGACGCCGGGCTACATGGTGCTGCGGCGCGTGTTTTTTCCCGGTTGGGAAGCGCGCGTCAATGGAAAGCGCGTGCCCCTGCTCCGCGCCGACTACGCGTTCTGCGCCGTGGAACTCGACGCGGGCACGAGCATTGTCGACTTCGTCTATAGCCCCGCGTCGTTCCGAATAGGACTGTGGATCGCCGCGCTGGCACCGCTGCTCGGCGGCCTCCTGCTCTTCGCAACGCGCAGGCGCGGCCGCATCGTCCGACACGCCGCCTGCTGAATCGCGCGAATCGGACCGTACGGTGCCAGGCACCGTACCGGCCGATTCGCAGGGGTCAGGGTTGGAGCGCGGTGTCGAGCACTTCGGCGATGTGCAGGACCTTGGCCTTGCTCTCGGTGCGCGCGAGGCCCATCTGCCACTGAAGATGGCAGCCGGGATTGGCCGTGATCAGGATCTCGGCTTTCGTTGCCGCGAATTCGGCGAGCTTCGGCGCGAGCACGGCCGCTGAATCGGCGGGGCGCAGGATCGAGTAGATCCCAGCCGAGCCGCAGCAAGACTCGCTTCCCGGCATTTCGACGCGCCGCAATCCTTCCATGCGATCGAGGATCTCGCGCGGTTCGCTGCGGATCTGCTGGCCGTGGCAAAGATGGCAAGGATCGTCGTAGGCGACACGATAGGGCGCATCGGCGCGGGCGAAGCGCAATTGCAGTCCTGCATCGATGCGCGGCGCGACGAACTGTGAAAAATCGACGACGCGCCTGACGAGACGCGCGGCGCGCTCGCCCCATTCCTGATCGCCGGCGAGCAGCCGGCCGATTTCCTTCATGTGCGCACCGCAACCTGCGGAGTTGACGACGATGGGGGAGTTCAGCGCGGCCGATGGAATTTTCTCGAAAGCGACGATCATTGTCCGCGCCAGTTCACGCGCCTGGTCGAGTTCTCCGTTGTGCGCGTGCAGCGCGCCGCAGCAAACCATGTCGCGCGTCGTGCGCACGTCGAAGCCCAGCTTCGAAAGCACGCTGGCCGTCGCGCGGTTCACGCGGCCGAACATTTCGGGCATCACGCAGCCTTCGAGCATCGCGACCTCGCCCCGGCGCACGGTCTTCGCGGCCGTGAATTCGGGCAGCAATTTGCGCTCGGCAGCCGGCGGAGTTTGCGGCAATGCAGCCATGCCCGCGCCCCGCTCGCCGAGCGCTTCGCCCACGATCTTCAACATGCCATTGCGCTGCACCGCGCGCAGCAACGCGTGCGCGCGCGCCAGCACGAATCGCGATCTCAATCCGCGACTGAATCCTGCCCAGCGCACGAACCGCACATGCAGCGGGCGCGCGACGATTTTCGCGAGCGAGGAGCGCGCGTGTTCCATCATTTCGCCGAAGCGCACGCCGGCGGGGCAGACGCTTTCGCAATGGCGGCAGACCAGGCAAAAATCGAGTTCTTCGCCATATTCAGGCGTGCGCGGATCGAGGCGCTCCTCGGCCACGGCGCGCATGAGTGCGATGCGGCCGCGCGGACTCGAGGATTCGTTGCCCGTCAATTGATACGTCGGACAGGTCCGCAGGCACAGACCGCAATGAATGCAGTCCAGGGTGTGCGCGTAGTCGACGAGTTCCTTGTCGTTCATCGCGGCTCCAGGAAGCGGCCCGAGGCGAAGACGCGGGCGGGGTCGAGACGTTCTCGAATCGCGTGCATCAAGGCAATTCCCTGCGGCTCTTCGCCGAAGGGATCGACGGTTACATCGCTCGCGGCGTGGAAAAGGCGCACGCGTCCGCCCAGGCCTGAGAGCGCGCCGCGCAGCGTGCGGACGCTGCGCGCGAGCAGTTCTGGATCGTGCGCGAGCGGACGCAGCGCGACGTCGATGCGCGCGAGGCCCGGCTCGCACCACCAGCGCGGCCGAAACGATGCTTGGGCATCAGGCGCTTGCAGCAGTTGCTCGAGCAATTCCAGGGCGATCCCGAATGCGGCCGGGCGCACTTCCACACGCAATAGCGGGCCGTCGATCTCTCCGAAGTTCTTGTCGCGCAGAGCTTCGACTTCGCCGCGGGCCTGGCTGCCTTCCAGGACCACGCACGCAGGAAGCCTCTGCGCGAGGCTCGCGCGCTCGGCCGCGACCACTTCGCGCCGTCCGCCGAGCCGCACGCTGAGCGACCATTCAAAAGCGGGTTGAAGCGGATCCACGCGCACGGCCGTGAACGAGATCGGACGGGCGTCGGCGTCGAGGATGGTTCGCGACCAGCGCAACATCTGCGCGCGGTCCGCCGCGGCAATGCTGATCAGGCAGTCCTCCTCGGGCAGCGGGAACAACCGCAGGCTCGCCTCGAGGATCAGGCACAACGAGCCGTGAGAGCCGGCGAAGAGCCGATGCAAATCGTAACCCGTGACGTTCTTGACCAGCCGGCCGCCGCTCTTGGCGGAAGTTCCATCGCCGAGCAGCACATCAAGCCCGAGCACGTGCTCGCGCACGGATCCGTAACGCAGGCGATCGGAGCCGCTGTGTGCCGCCGCGATGACCCCGCCGAGAGTCGCTTGACGGGGTCTTTGCACATCGGGAGTCAACGTGTGTCCTCCGTTCGCCACGCGTGTCGCGAGTTCTGCCATGGTCGAGCCCGCGCGCGCGGTCAGGGTTCCATCGCCGGGTTCGTAGGCGATCACGCCGGCGAAGGCCCAAGTCGAAAGCATGAATTCTGCTTTTCGCGGCGCGCGGGTCCACGACAGCTTGGAACCGAGTCCTGTAGGCACGATCGTCCAACGCTCGCGATGCGCGAGTCGCAGCGCTTCGCGGAATCCTTCGCTGGTCCTGGGCGCGAGCACCGGAAGGTCCGGACCGTCGAAGCGCGCCCGCAAAATTGTGACACTGTCGCGGCCGAAGGTGCGCTCGAGTTCGCTGACGACACGCTCGTTCATCGTGCCGCCGAACTCTTGGGTGCGAGCGCAGCGCGCGCTTCGCGACAGGCGTGGATCGGAAGCAGTTTGCCGGGATTGAGGCGCCGCGTCGGATCCCACGCCTCGCGCACGCTCTTCATCGCGGCCAGATCGTCGTCGTCGAAGACCAGGCACATTTCCTCGCGTTTTTCGAGGCCCACGCCGTGCTCGCCGGTCAGCGATCCGCCCGCGGCCACGCACAGAGTCATGATTTCGCGGCCGGCGGCCAGCACGCGTTCGACCTCGTCGAGGTTGCGCCGGTCGTAGGAAATGTTCGGATGCAGATTGCCGTCGCCGGCGTGGAAAACGTTGGAGAGCTTCAAGCCCTTCTCGCGCGCGATGCGCGTTGTTTCGGCGACGAGTTGCTTCAACTTCGTGCGCGGCACGCAAACGTCGGCGACGTAGAGATCGGGCGCAATGCGGCCCATGGCGCCAAAAGCTCCCTTGCGGCCGGCCCACAGTTTCTTGCGTTCGCTCTCGCTGCGCGCGCTGCGCACTTCGATCGCGCCGTGGGCGCGCGCAATGCGGGTCACGTCGCGCACGGTCGTGCTGACTTCGGTTTCGCTGCCCTCGGCTTCGACCAGCAGCACCGCTTCGGCGTGCTTGGGATAACCGGCGCGGAAGACACTCGCTTCGACCGCTTCGATCGTCAGCTTGTCGAGGATCTCGATCGCGGATGGCTCGATGCGCGCCGCGATCAAGTCGCTGGTCGCGTCGCAGGCTCCGTCGAGCGACGGGAAGATCGCGAGCAGCGTTTCGATCGCCGCGGGTTTCTTTGTCAAGCGCACCGTGACTTCCGTCGCGATCCCGAACGTGCCCTCGCTGCCAACGAACAGTCCGACGAGGTCGAGGCCGTCGGGTTCTTGGCGCGGCGTGGACAGGTCGAGGATTTCGCCATCCGCGCGCACGATCACCAACCCGAGCACGTGGCGCGTCGTCGCGCCGTACTTGAAGCAGTGCGGACCGCCGGAATTTTCCGCGACATTGCCGCCGATCGTGCAGGCCTGCTGACTCGAAGGATCGGGCGCATAAAAGAGCCCGTGTTTCGCGCACATCGCCGTCAAGTCGACGTTGACCACGCCGGCTTGCACGCGCGCGTAGCGATTCTCGACGTTGAGCTCGAGCACGTCGCGCATGCGCGCCGTGCCGACGATCGCTCCGCCCGCGACGGGCGTCGCTCCGCCCGAGAGACCGGTGCCTGCGCCGCGGCCGACGACCGGGACGTTTTCATTCGCGAGCACGCGCATCGCGCGCGCGCACTCCTCGGTGTTGCGCGGCAGGAGCACCAGCTGCGGCGTCTCGTGGATCAGCGCGAGTCCGTCCGACTCGTAAGCGAGGCGTCCCGCGGGCGAGTCGACCACGCCGCGGGCCCCGAGGATGTTCGAGAGTTCCTTGCGTGCCGCGCTCGACAGTGCCATCGCGGCATTCTAGCGAGCCGCTCCTCGATCAGAAGTCGATGCGCGACAACTTCCAGTTCGCCAAGCCGAGCAGCAGCGCGATGAACGCCAGCGTTGAGCTGACCGAGAACCACAGGTTGTACTTGAGCTGTGCGCTCCAGGAGGCACGGCTCTGGAAGTACCCTTCGGGGCTGTTGGCGTTGCCGCCTTGCTGATTGAAGCTGTACTGGAATTCCCGCAGCTCCTCGCCGT
>JANMRV010000038.1:0-4021 GCA_031388685.1 Planctomycetota bacterium | reverse complement strand
GGCTGCGTGTCAAATCAATGAAAAAGGGCGGGTGGTTGGGTGTCTGACACCGATCGTCCCGCGGGGCGAATCGTTTCAGCCGGAGCCGGCCTGCGCGCGCTCAGTCCCGGCGCAGGAAGTCGACGAGATCCTTCTCGAGTTCCGCCAGACCGTAGGAATCGACCGTCAGGCAACGGTAGATGATCTTCTCCAGCGCCTCGGGCGTGTTCGCGTTCAGGTCCTTCGGCGGCGTGTAGGAGAGGAAGTAGGACAAGCTCAGGCGCTCGACCTCGCCGCCCTGCTCGCAGCCGGAGTACTGCCACGGCACATTGTCGAAAGGCAAGACACCGGTCAGGATCTCGTACAGCATCACGCCGATGCCCATCACGTCGGCCTTGCTTTCGCGCAGCAGCAACGGGTTGTAGTGCGGCGTGGTGGTGATCACGTCCTTCTCGTTGGAGCGCATCGCCGGATCGATCATAACGATCGAGCCCGAGGGCTTGACGATCATGTTCTCGGGCTTGAGGTCGCCGTGGTAGGGCAGCTCACCGGAACGCGCGAGCTTCTGCAGCGCGCGCACCACGGTCAGGAACCAGTTGAGGCGAATGCCTTCGAGCGCGCGAATCTTCTCGCGCAGTGTCTTGCCGCGCACGTAGTCGAACACCACGACCGTGCGGCCTTCGTGCACGAAAGTTTCGCGCACGCCGACCAGGTTCTGGTGGCGCGCGCCGCGCAGCAGCTCGCCCTCGTTGCGGATCAGTCCGTCGATTTCGTGCGCGTCGAGGAAATCGACGCGCGCGCCTTCCTTGCGGAAGAAGATCGCCTCGGCAGGCGTTTCGTCGGGGCTGATGCCTTCGGGACGCCGTTCGTTGGTGATCTCGAGGAAGCGCGAGACGTAGCGGCCACCGCCGGCCACGTCGCCCACTTTCACGACGACCTTTTCACCTGCTGAATCTTCGGCGAGGTACACCAGGCCGAAGCCGCCGCGAGCGACGAATTCAGCGACCTTGTACGTGCCCAGATACTCACCTGCTGCCAGCTTGATCATGGAGGGGGTCGGAGATGCGGAGAGGGGGGGGAGGCGGGGAGGCCTGGGTCTCTTTCGGTTCCCGCGCATCGCGCGGTGAACCCTTTTCGAGCGCAGTTGACCGGGACCTTTGCCCGGACGGCGCTCGACCCGTCCGATGTCGAAAACGGGACGCCTGGAGCCGGCCCCGACTGTGCCGTGCTCGCGCCTGATCCGTGAAAGCGGCGGGCAGGAGCCAGCCTCGACTCCGCCGGTTTCACGCCCGGCCCGCGAAACCGGCGGAGTCGAGGCCGGCTCGGTAACGCCGCTCAGCGCACGTCGGAGGGCGTTCGCAGCAGATCCAGGGCGACTTCCTCGAGCGCGGTGGCCGGCCCCGTGCGCAGCAATTCGGCGGCGCCTCGCGTCAGGGTCGACGTGCAGACGAAGCTGGCCTCGCGCTGGTGGGGGACAAAGCGCCAGGCGCGGCCTAGTTCGTCGATCGTGCCAAGCTCCTGCTGCAGCTCGTTGCGAACACTATAGGAGCAGCGCGTCGCAACCTTTCGATCCACGAAGCGAACGACGTAGCCACGCAGAGTTCCGTTGTCGACCACGCGCCAGGCGCGCTCCGGATCGAGGCGCTGGACCACGGCCTCGTCGGCGTTGATCGGCTCGGTCTCGATCACAGTCGTGCAGGCGAGCGCGAGCGTTGGAACGAGGCAGAAGAGCATCCGTCCGATCAAGGTCACCTGCCGCGGATCGACCGGATCGGCCGAAAACCTTAGCCGGCGCCAGCAGGCCGTCCGAAAACGGCGAAGTTGAGTCCGGCTCCGTACCGCCGGTTTCGGACTCGCGGCGCCCCGCTCAGCCCCGCGGCTGGGGCGAGAGCAGCTGGCACGAGCTCGCCTTGAACACCGCGAAGAGGTTGCGTCCGGGGGCGATGCGCAGTTGCAGGACGGCCTCGGCGGAAACGGTGGCGGACAGCGGCACGTGCGACTTCGAGGCCAGCACCAGATCGATGCGCGAACCTAGCGCGAGCGGCGTGACGCTTTCCACCACTCCGGCGAGCACGTTGCGCGCGGAAAGGCCCTCGGGAGGGGCGAGCGCGAGCAAGACGTCGTCCGAGCCGAGTGCGAACGAGACGCGCTGGCCGATTTCCAACCCTTCGCGCGCCACGTGCACGTCGACGCCTCCGACATCCAATCGCGCCGTGCCGCTGCCGAGCTGGACGACCGTTCCTTCGAGCACGTTTTCGAAGCGCTCGTGGCGCGCGAACAGAGTGCGCAGCGTCGCCGCCGGAGTCCCACGCGCGCACACAGCTCCGCGCTCGAGCGCGATCACCTCGTCGCACAAGACCTGCACTTCGCTCGGATCGTGCGAGACGAAGACGATCGGCACATCGACCGCGTCGCGCAGCCGAACCAGCCAGGGCAGGATGCGGCGGCGCAGGGCGACATCGACGCCGCCGAGCGGTTCGTCGAACAGGAACAACGCCGGATTCGAGATCAGCGCGCGGGCGAGTGCGACGCGCTGGCGCTCGCCGCCCGACAGGCTGTCCGTGGCACGCGCCAGCAAGGGCGCGATTCCGAGCACGTCGACCGCGCGCTCGAAGTCCGCAGGCGCGGCGCGGCGCGTCGTTCGCGAATGCGCGCGCAGGTTGCCTTCGACGTTCCAGTGCGGAAAGAGCAATGCATCCTGCGGCACGTAGCCGATGTCGCGCTCGTGCAAGGGCAGGTTCGTGCCGCCCGCGCTGTCCTGCAGCGTGCGCCCGGCGACGACGATGCGTCCCCGTGCCTCCTTGCGCCAGCCCGCGATCGCTTCCAACAAGCTGGTCTTGCCGCTGCCGGAAGGGCCGAAGATGCCCAGGCAGCGCGCGCTGGTCTCGAACTCGACGTTCAACGGAAATGCAGCGAGTTGCAACTGCAGGGACACGCAGAGTGTGGGGTTCATCGCGACGAACTCTCCGCGCGCCGACGCGGCGCGAGCCAGCGTTCACTGGTCCACAGCAGTGCGAAGGCGATCAGCGTCGTCAATCCGACCAGTTGCATGGCGTGACGGTCGTCGCCGAGTTGAATGTCGTTGAAGATCGCCAACGAGAGTGTCTGCGTGCGGCCAGGAATGTTGCCCGCGACGATCACGGTCGCGCCGAACTCGCCCAACGCGCGCGCGAAACCAAGCACCAGGGCTGCCACCAGTCCGCGCCGGGCCAGCGGCAGGGAAACCCGCGCGAACGTGCGCCACGGAGAGAAGCCGAGGCTCTGGGCCATGCGCTCCAGACGCGGATCCGCCTGCTCGAAAGCCTGGCGCGCGCTGCGCGCGACCAATGGGAAACTGACCACAGCGCTGGCCAGGATCGCGCCGCGTGCACTGAACAGGATGCCTGGATCGAAGCCGATCGCGCGCTCACCGAGCCAGCCGTCGCGGGCGAACAACGCGAGCAGCAGATATCCGATCGCCGTCGGCGGCAGCACCAGCGGCAAGGAAACGACTGTCTCGACTGCGCTCTTGCCGAAGAATCGCGCGCGCGCCAGCGCATAGCCGACAGCCACGCCGGGCAGTGCCACCAGAAGTGTCGCACCCAGGGCGACCTGAAAGGTGACGCGCAGGGCGTCGAGGGTGGCGGTGTCGAATGGTGTGGCCAAGCGGCAGCAGTCTAGTATGTTGAGCCAGCCCTCCTTCTTTGACCTCGCCACCGGTGTCCGCCACCGGAAGTTTGAGCCCATGCCGATCGAAACCAGACCGTTGGCCGAAGATCAGCGCCTCGACGAGGACGCCAAGCGCATTCGCAACTGGAAGCGCTGGGGGCCGTACCTTTCCGAACGCCAGTGGGGCACGGTGCGCGAGGACTACTCGGCCGACGGATCCGCCTGGCACTACTTTCCGCACAGCCACGCGCGCAGCCGCGCGTATCGCTGGGGCGAGGACGGGCTGCTTGGGATCTGTGATCGACAGGCGCGCATGTGCTTCTCGCTCGCGCTGTGGAACGGCCGCGACCCGATCCTCAAGGAACGACTTTTCGGCCTGACCGGGCCCCAGGGC
>JANMRV010000007.1:0-9024 GCA_031388685.1 Planctomycetota bacterium | reverse complement strand
GGGGTGCTCGAAGGCGCGGTGTAGTGACAACAATCGGCCCCTGATCGACGTAAGTCCTTGTCAGGACTCACTTCGTTTCAGGGAACTGCGGAAGTTGGGCTAGGAGCACGTCGCGCGCTCAGCAGGGTGATCGGCGAGGCTCTGACACCTTGAGCTCGGCCGCTTCACCTGCGAGCCGCGTCACCCGGCACGCGCGGCGAGCGATCATGCTGAGCGAGAGCGCAGGGGCAGAGACAGAGGCTCGGACTCACCAGAGTGCCCGCTTACTACGCTGCGTCACCAACCATCCAGCCAGTGCTACCCCACCTGGATCAGCGCAACTAGCTGAATCGCGGTAGCCTGGTCCAATCCAGTCGCCAGGATCACCTGAGTATCAGCCCCGGTAGGGGAAATCAGTGCCGCCGCGTCAAATGGCAAATATGCCTTGTTGTTGGCAACGAGCACAATCATCGCTGGCGACGGTGGTGCGGTTAGTTCCCTATGATCCCCGAACCAGTCAATGTAGAAACTACCAGTTGAGTACGTCGATTCTAGCACGCCAGCCAGGATCGCCTGAGAATTAGCGTCAAAGTTCGCGACAATTCGCCAGGTTCCAGTGGATTCTTGCTCTGCAACTGGGTCGCAGAATGTGTTCCTAACGAAGCGCTCAAGAGAAATCGTGTAAGGGCCTTCGCCAGGCTCTCCTAGCAGATAGGACAGCCGATCGTATGACGGGCCTGAATACTGTTTGGTGATCTGCCACCAGTTATATTTCCCTGCATAAAACCCGCCGTAATCAGCACCGTCCCAAGAAAGGTCCGTAAATGGCCGAAGCAAATGAAATCCCGCCTTCGAGGGCTCCCAACCATTATCAATAACGAGCATGCGGGCCTGATGCACGGCGTTCCAATTAGCCTGGACGTCACCCTCAGCAGCAAAGAAGCGCGCAAGGAATGGGTCCGTTGCGGGCGTATCAGACTGTTGTAGGCCAGCGAGGGGCTTGAATCCAAAGATCGGGGCTGCCGATACGAGCGCAACAATGACCAACCCCGTGAGAATGGTCGTTTTTCGCCGACGCATAAGCATAAGGATTTCACGGATGTGGAGATTCATGGTACTTTTTGGTAGCTGACTGTGATGCGCGTGGTCCCTGCAGGTTTGTTGTTCACATACGTATCAATGGCCTCTGCCTTGCTTGCATTAGGTTTCGCCGCAGTATTGCCGTTCTTCGTCTTGTACGTGCCATCCCCGTTGGATGTTGCGGAATGCACGGCCTTTCGCTTCGACTGGTCCGGCTTTCCGTCCTTGCCAGTAGGGACCTCATAGACCATCACGACTGTGCCTGGAGGCGGGGGCTCGGGACAGCCCTCGACCATTAGACTATAGGCGCTTGAACCAGTAATTGGCCCCGGATTATTCGCATGCCCTCCTGCCGACCCCCGGGGAGTAATGGGAGTGGTACCGGGAGGCATGTACGGGGCCGGAGTGACTGGAGTTGTTGGCAGCTTGGGGGAGCCCGGCGTAAACCCGAGCGAGTAACCATGGCAATTCCATCCCGAGATTTCTGGGCCGCCAGGAGTAGGAACTCCGTCTGGCCCCGGCGAATTGCAACAACTGTTCCTCAATGGGTTTCCAGCTAGCGGGTCCGCGCCGGGAGTTGGTGTGTAGCAATTCGGGGGACTAACTGGTTCATCCTTGTAACCAATCGGCTCCCAGATCTCAATATCCTTCAGATCACAGTCCTTGTATATTAGGACGAGACAGTAAGTCGTTCGGCGATACAGACACCACTGGATACCTTGCTGCTTCCAGACAAGTGTCTGGTCGTTGTGAAAAACCGTCGGCAAGCCACCAGGGTTTGGTGGAGTCATTGGCACGGTCCTGGGTGGCGAATCCATGCAGATTCCCTCTTGGCAGCTGCTGCAAGTCTGCTGAACTGGAGCCCACGAGACTGCCAGTGCTGCCGCAAGCACGCACAGGAACGTTTGCGCTTCGTTTTTCATTCGAGCTTGATTCCAGGGGATTCCATCGACTTCCACAGACTCTAGCAGGTGCGGGAGTTCCGTCAAGTGCCCAGTCCCATTCCATGGTTTCGCGTGGATTCCCTTTAATCTCGACGATTCAAGGGGCCGGCCGTCCCCGAGTTCATGAACTGGAATTGCCGTGGATGGCCTGGGCAGCGACTCGTGAGTACGCTTTTCTGCCCACCGTGGATTGCCTTCGCAGCCCTTCTCGGCGAGATCGGGACCATGGGGTCGCACTGTCTCAGGTCCGGGCTCATCGCAGGCACCCTCGACTCAGGGCCCGCTCGATCTCCCGTTACTTGATCTGAGATGCTGCCGCCGCCCGGCCCGCGGCAGACCAATCGCGATGTCTTCCGCTTCCACCAGGGCGTGTTCTGCACAGGCTCGCTCGCGTTCCGTCGCCCGCCCACTGACGCACAGGGCTGGCCCCCGATCGCGATCAGCGGCCGCCACGCATGCGCCTGGAAGCCCTACTCGCAACTCGGGCTGCAGCCCAACGGGGAGTTTCGGTTCCTCGTGGTTGAGATCGCGGCCTGACAGGAGTTCTGGCGTTACGAGACCGGCGCTCGCGATGGTGGGCCCACATGGCAATGGCAGCAAACTGGCACCGCGCCGACCGAGCGCCGCCGCCGCTTCGAGTGCCAGCTAACCCAGCTTCCGCAGTCCACGAAATCCGCGCGGGTTTTTCGGGTGGTCGAGCTCGATCTGGAGCTGGCAGCAAGGGGTTCGCGAGTCAAAAGGCAATGTAGTGACAACATTGCCCGTTGCTCGTGCGACTTGAATCCGCGAGAAGTGACCCGCAGAGGAATTCACGCGTGTACCTGCGACACACGACTGTGCGGCGAGGCAGCAAGACGCTGACGTACTGGCATCTGGTGCGCTCGGTTCGAAATGGCCGACGCGTACGGCAAGAAGTCGTCGCGACACTTGGCCGTCTCGATGCTCGCGGTCGCGGCAAGGCACAGAAGCTGGCGGATTGGATCACGGGGAAGCGCTGCGCTCCGTCGTTGTTCGAGCCGAACGATCTAGATGACGATGCGTCGGCACGAATCGATCTGAAGAAGCTGCATGTCGAGCGCTCACGTCGTTTCGGCGATGTGTTTCTCGGACTCGCGCTGTGGCGTTCGCTCGAACTCGACGAGATGTTCGACAAGTTGATGCCCGAGGGACGCGAAGACGTGCGCTGGTCGACGCTGGCAGCGATCCACGTGATCCTGCGCCTGTGCTCGCCCTCGAGCGACTTGGCGATTGCCGAAGATCTGTACCGCAAGACCGCGCTCGAAGACTTGCTCGGCGTGCCGGCGGAAAAGATCAATGAAGATCGCGTGTATCGCGCGCTGGACCGGATGCTGCCGCACAAAGCGGCGATCGAGCAGCGACTGAAGGCGCGCTTGGACGAGTTGTTCAAGATCGAGTACGACCTGTTGCTGTACGACGTGACGTCGACCTACTTCGAGGGCCTGGCAGCAGACAATCCTCAGGCGCAGCGCGGATACAGTCGCGATCATCGCCCCGACTGCAAGCAGGTGTGCATCGCTCTGGTCGTGACGCGCGAAGGAATCCCGCTGTCGTACGAGGTCTTCGACGGCAATCGCGTGGACGTGACGACAGTCGAAGAAATCGTCACGACGATGGAGAAGCGCTTCGGTGCGGCTAACCGGGTGTGGGTGATGGATCGCGGCATGGTCAGCGAGAAAAACATCGCCTGGCTGCGTGAAGGTGGACGGCGCTACTTGATTGGCGCGAGCAAATCGGATCTGCGGCGCATGGAGGCGCGCATCGTCGACGAACGCGATTGGACGAGGATCCGCGAGGATGTCGAAGTGAAGCTGGTGCCGAGCGAAGACAGTGCGGAAACATTCGTGTTGTGTCGATCAGACGCGCGCAAGGAGAAGGATCGGGCGATCGTGGCGCGCTTCGTGGCCCGCCTGGACAAGAATCTGGAGGCGCTGCGTAAGCGATTGGAGTGCGCGAAGAAGAAGATCGACCGAACACAAGTCGAGCGCCAAATCGGACGCATGCTCGAGCGCAACTCGCGCGCGGCGGGCAAGTACACGATTGAGGTCGAAGACGCTGCTGATCTTGCGAGTGGACTGCGCCTGTGCGTTCACGAGAACGTGGCGTGGACGACTTCGAGCGCAGCGTTAGAGGGCTGCTACCTGTTGCGCACGAACGTGAAAGAGTGGAGCCAAGAAGAACTCTGGAAGACCTACATCCAACTGACCGATGCTGAGGCGGCGTTTCGCGTGCAAAAGTCAGAGCTCGTGATCCGGCCGGTGTGGCATCACCGCAAAGATCGAGTGCAAGCGCACATCTTCGTGTGCTTTCTCGCCTACGTGCTGTGGAAGACGCTGGAGCAGTGGACTCGCCGGGCTGAGCTGGGCGACATTCCGCGCACCGTGCTCGACGAACTCGCCCAGATCCAGAGTGTCGACGTCGTGCTGCCGACTACCGACGGACGCACCCTCCGCGTGCGCTGCGTCGTCAAGCCCGAACGGGCACAGGCCATGCTGCTCGAGCGCCTCGGCCTCGAGTTGCCTCGACGGCTGCGCATGCGAAGTGGGGTGCTCGAAGGCGCGGTGTAGTGACAACAATCGGCCCCTGATCGACGTAAGTCCTTGTCAGGACTCACTTCGTTTCAGGGAACTGCGGAAGTTGGGCTAGCCAACGGCAACGCCGAACAGCCTTCCGATCCCGTAGGTCGCCGCGGCGGCGGCCGAGCCGATCAAGGCCAGGCGTGCGCCGCTCAGGAGTGCGCTGCGCCCCGTGAACAGCGACAGGGTCGCTCCCACGGCGAACAGCGCGCAGAAGGCGATGGCCGCGGACAAGACCACCGCACGCTGAGCGCTGCTGAGCAACAAGGGCAGGAGCGGCAGCGCGGCACCGACCGCGAAGGCCAGGAACGAGTAGAGCGCCGCCGACCAGGGCGAGCCGAGCGACGCTGGATCCAGGCCAAGTTCGTCGCGAGCCAGGGTGTCGAGCGCGCGATCCGGATCGGCCATCAGCGATTTCGCGAGCTTGCGGGCTTCGTCGTCCGACAGTCCGCGCGCGCGATAGATCAGCGCAAGTTCCGCCGCTTCCTCCTCGGGATATTCCGCGAGCTCGTCGCGTTCGAGGCCGATCTGATACTCGAACAGCTCGCGTTGCGAGCGCACGGACACGTACTCGCCGGCCGCCATCGACGACGCGCCCGCCAGCAGTCCCGCGAATCCCGCGACCGCCAACGCGTGTGGATCCGCGATCGCGCCGCTGACGCCCAGGATCAGGCTGGCGTTGGAGACGATTCCGTCGCTGACGCCGAACACCGCGGCGCGCAGATTGGATCCCTGGCTCGCGCCGCGATGGCGCGCGCCTTCGTGCTCGGCTCCACTCGGCGGCGGCTGGGCCGAGGGCGTCGCCGTCGACCAGACCGAAAGGCCGCGCACTTTCATCGCGGCGAGCATCGGCCGCAGTCGACGGGCGCCAAAACGGCGGGCCAGCGCCGCAACGAGCCTGGTTCTCTGCGAGGGACGGAATGCGGGCAGCGACTGCGCCGCGTCGGGCCCGGCCTTGGCGACCCAAATCGCCGCCTGGTGTTCCGCGGCGCCGGCCAGTTCGGCGAACATGCCTCGCACGCGCGGGTCGGGCTCGCTCGCGGCGAGCTCGCGGTAGAGGAAGGCGGATTCCAACTCCTCGTTGCGCTTCTCGAGCGCCTCGCTGTTCGGCACGGATGCCATGCCAGCAGCTTATCCACACCTGCGCCGGATCCGAACCCTGGCCCGCGCGACAATTGAGGATGGCACAGGCGAGCGCGCGAATGCAGACTTCAATCTCCCCATGGCCTCTCACGCGATCCTGATCAGCGGCGGTGGCGGCGGCATCGGCGCCGCGGTCGTTCGGCGTGCGGCGCGCGAAGGCTGGTTCGCGCTGATCGCGGGCCGCGACCGTGCGCGCCTGGACGCCGCAGTGAAGCAGGTCGAGTCGAGTGGCGGGAGCGCCGCCGCCATCGAGCTCGATCTCGAGGACCCGATCTCGCTGCGCGAGGGCATCGAGGCCGCACGCAGGCTCTGCGGCGACGCAACCGAGCTCGCGGCACTGGTCAACGCCGCCGGCATCGCGATCAGCGCGCCTTTCCTGGCCGACGATTCGAGCGCAAGACTCTTCGAGCGCCACTTCGAAGTGAATTTTCACGGTGCGCGCCGGCTGATCGAAGCCTTCGCTCCACAGATGAAAGCGCGCGGCCATGGCCGCATCGTCAACGTCGCGTCGTCCGCCGGCCTGCGCGGATATGCGTACACCGCGGCCTACTGCGCCTCGAAGCACGCGTTGGTCGGTTACACGCGCGCCGCGGCCCGCGAACTGGCCGGCAGCGGTGTCTCGATCGCCGCGGTCTGCCCGCACTTCGTCGATTCGCCGCTGACCGACGAGTCCGTGCGGCGCATCGTGCAGAAGACCAAGCAGAGTGAGGCCGGAGCGCGCGCGTACCTGGCGCAGCAGAATCCCGGCGGACGGCTGATCTCCTGCGAAGAAGTTGCCAGCGCCATCTGGTCGTTGATCGCAGGCAACGAGAACGGCACAGTCCTAGAACTCGACGGCGCGCGCGTCGTGCGCCTCGAAGGTCCGATCACCAGCAAAGCCTGATTCTCTTGAGCGAATTTGAAATCATTCAACCCGCAGGCTGGAAGGCTCCGCGCGGCTACTCGAACGGTGTGCTGGCGCCCGAAGGTGCGCGCACTCTGTACATCGCCGGACAGGTCGCCTGGGACGCCGAACAGCGCCTGGTCGGGGGCAACGACTTTGCGAAGCAGTTCCGACAGGCGTTGTCCAACGTCGCCGCGGTGCTGCGTTCGGCCGGCGGCCGCGAGTCGCGCTTGGTGCGCGTGACCGTATACGTCACCGACAAACAAGCCTACCTGTCCGCCACGAAGGAAATCGGCGCCGCCTGGCGCGAGATCGTCGGCGCCTGGTATCCGGCGATGTCGCTGGTCGAGGTCGCGGCGCTGCTCGAGGCCGGCGCGCTGGTCGAAATCGAGGCCACCGCGGTGCTCGTGAAGTAGGATGCCGCGCCCCGCAAGGCGGGCCACTCATATGAAGTCAATTGAAAGTCTGCTCCAGCAAACACTCGATCCCAGGGTCGTCCGCGAATTGCGCGCGCGCCTGGAAACCGTGCGCGTCGAACGCGCCAACCGCATGCGCCAGGCCCAGGCGCGCGTGCTGCAGCTCGAGGAAGACGTGGCGCGTGTCGCGCTGCTTTCTCGCGCGCTGGCCGAGCTGCTGCTCAAGAAGGGCCTGTTCACCAAACGCGAGCTCGCCGAGCAATTGGTCGCTACCGACATCGTCGATGGCGCGCTCGATTTCGGGTTGGACCCGGCGTTGACCCTGCCCGGCGAGGAGCGGCTTCTCGAAGATCTGCCCAAGAAGTCCAAGCGCAAGCCGGCCCAAAAGCCGGTGCGCAAGTCGAAGCGCTAGGCCTCGAGTTCCACGAAAGGCCATGAATCCCAGGCATTTCCGCTACAGCGAGCAGGGCGGGGTGGCGACGATCCGGCTCGACCGGCCCGAGCGCTTGAATGCGCTGACGTTCGATTCCTACGCCGAGTTGCGCGATACGTTCAAGGCGCTGCGCACGCAAGACAGCGTGCGCGCCGTGATCATCACCGGTACCGGTCGCGCGTTCTGCTCTGGCGGCGACGTGCGCGACATCATCGGCCGCCTGTTCGGAGTTTCCGACGCGGAACTGCTCGCCTTTACGCGCATGACCTGCGACTTGATCTTGAACATGCGCCTCTTGGAAAAGCCGATCGTCGCGGCGCTGAATGGCACGGTCTGCGGCGCCGGCGCGGTGATCGCCGCGGCCAGCGACGTGCGCGTGGCCGCGGAAGAAGCGCGCATTGCCTTCCTGTTCACGAAGGTCGGGCTGTGCGGCGCGGACATGGGCGCCGCGTGGCTTCTGCCGCGCATCGTCGGCCTCGGACACGCCAGCGAATTGTTGATGCTCGGAGATTTCATCGACGCCAAGCGCGCCTATGAAATCGGTCTCTACAACAAGGTCGTGCCGCAGGCCGCACTGGAAGCGGAAGCCGCGACGTGGGCGGATCGACTGGCACGCGGGCCTTCGATGGGCCTCTCGATGACCAAGCGCATGCTCAATCTCGAGGCGCACATGTCGCTGGAAGCGGCGATGCAGATGGAAGGCTGGATCCAGGCCGAGTGCATGCATCACCCCGACTATCGCGAGGCCTACGAGGCCCAGGCCGCGAAGCGCGCGCCCGATTTCACGAAGTACACCGCCGACGGCGCAAAGCGATGAACGGCGCGAGCGAAATTCTCGCCCGCCTTTCCAAGGACGCGGACGAGTTCGGCCGGCTGCACGCCGCCGCGCTTTCGAAATTGGACGAGACCCAGGCCGCGAAACACGCGCTCGAACTGCTCGGCAGCGCGGGATTTTGCGCCTGGATGGTGCCGGCCGCGTTCGGCGGAGCCGACAGTCGCGGGCTGGTCAGCGCGGACACGATCAGTATTCGCGCCGCCTGCGCACTGCGCCGTTCGCTCGCCTATCGATCGGCGATGCTCGACGTGATGCTCGTGATGCAGGGGCTGGGATCGTTCGCGCTCACGCAGGCCGCCGATTCCGGGTTCGCGCGCGAACTGTTGGCGCGCGTGGCGAGCGGGAAGGCCTGCGCGGCCTTCGCATTGACCGAGCCCGGCGCCGGATCCTCGCTCACGGACATCAGTTGCCGGGCCACACGCAGCGCGCAGGGCTGGCGTCTCAATGGCCACAAGACGTTCATTTCCAACGCGGGCATCGCGGATTTCTACACGGTGTTGGCGCGCACTTCTGACGATCCCGCGGCCTTCACGATGTTCTGCGTGCGGTCGCCGAACAAGGGGCTGCGAAGCGAGCGCTTCGAAGTGCTCGGACCCCATCCGATCGGCGACGTGTTCTTCGAGGACGTCGTCGTGGAGCAGCGCGCGCTGCTCGGCGTCGAGGGCCGCGGATTGGAGCTTGCGCTCGCCGTGCTCGCGCGCCTGCGCACCTCGGTGG
>JANMRV010000889.1:0-4158 GCA_031388685.1 Planctomycetota bacterium | reverse complement strand
CGCCCCTCTCGGGGCGAGCGAGTATGGGGCCGGTAAGAAACGCCGGTGAATTACCGGGCACCAATCATCGCCACGATTGCCGCGATCGATCGGCCGGACGTGTCGATCGTGGTTTCGCAGCGGGAGTAGTCGGCTTCGCGTTCGCTGAGCAGCAATTTCAACTCGGCCATGGCGGCGGGCCGGCCGCGCATCGGGCGCACGTCGCCCTGGGCAGAGACGCGTTGGTAGTGCTCTTCGGGCTCTGCGCGCAACCAGACCGTGCGGCAGGTCTGGCGCAGGCGCGCGAAGGTGTCCGGCGCGCGGACCAGCGAACCGCCCGTGGCCAGCACCAGGGATCCGCCTTTCGAGAGCACCGCTTCGAGCGCCTCGCGCTCCAGGCGTCGGAAGCCCGCGACTCCGTGCAGGTCGAAGATTTCGCCGAGCGACATGCCCGCGAGTTCCTCGACTCGCTGATCCAGTTCGACGAAAGGCACTTCCAAGGCCAGCGCCAAGGCGCGGCCGACCGTCGACTTGCCCGCTCCGCGCAGACCGAGCAACGCGATGCGCCCGGCGCGCAGCGCCGACACGTCGAAATCGACCAGTTCGCCCACGCGCACGGAAAGGGCATCGGCCAGGGCGTGCAAGATCGAAATCGTCAGGTTGGCCCGGCCGGCCTCGGCCTCGGTGACGTGCCGACGGCTGACTCCCGACAGTCGGGCCAGCTCGCTGACCGAAATGCCGGCCGCGGACCGGGCCTGGCGCAGCCTGCGGGCCAATTCCGCGAGAACGAGTTGATTTTCCATGTTTCGGGGCCACAAACTGCGCGCTATACTGCGCCGCCAATTCACTGCTAGGGCATTATACTGCCCTTCCTCCCCCGCCACTATCCATCACCCAGGAAAGTCCTTTGGCCGCGACTGCTGCTCCTCGAACACGCGTCCGATTCCAGACCGCGCCCAGCCGCTACCACCATTGGAAGGTGAGCTTCGCGGGCGAGATCGCCACGCTGACCATGGCGGTGGACCCGCACTCGCCCCAGCGCGAGGGCTACGAGTTGAAGCTCAACAGCTACGACCTCGGCGTGGACATCGAACTCGCCGACTTCGTGCAGCGCGTGCGCTTCGAACATCCGCAAGTGCGCTGCGTGGTGATCACCGGCGGACTCGATCGCGTGTTCTGCGCCGGCGCGAACATCGTGATGCTGCGCAGTTCGACCCACGGCTTCAAAGTGAACTTTTGCAAGTTCACCAACGAGACGCGCCTGTACATCGAGGACGCCAGCGCGCACTCGAACGTGCGCTTCCTCGCCGCGCTCAACGGCACCGCCTCGGGCGGCGGTTACGAGCTGGCACTCGCCTGCGACAAGATCCTGCTGGTCGATGATCGCAACAGCGCGGTTTCATTCCCTGAAGTTCCGCTGCTTGGTGTCTTGCCCGGCACCGGCGGACTCACGCGCATCGCCGACAAGCGCAAGATTCGCCGCGATCGCAGCGACGTTTTTTCGACGATCGCCGAAGGCATCAAGGGCAAGCGCGCGGTCGAATGGAACCTCGTCGATCGCCTCGCGCCACTCTCGCGTTGGAACGAATCCGTCGGCGAAATGGCGCGCGAGCTCGCCAATTCCGTGCCGAAGAAGGCCGAGCGCGGCATCGCGCTCGATTCGATCGACATCGACTGCGAAGGCGACGAATGGAATGCAAAGTACGTCAGTTGCAAGCTGGACCGCGCGCAGCGCACCGCTGAATTGACGCTCTGCGTGCCGGAGTCGTGCGCCAAGACCGAGGCGCAAGCCATCGAGCAAGCAGCCGCGTGGTGGATGCTGCGCGCCTTCCGCGAGTTCGACGAAGTGCTTCTCCAACTGCGCTTGAACGAACCGGAAATCGCGCTAGTTCTGCTGCGCGTCAAAGGCCCGCAAGCAACTTGGCGTGCAAGCGATGCCTTGCTCGCGCAGTCGAAGCATTGGTTCGTCAATGAAGTGCGCCAGCTGGTGAAGCGCGTGCTCAAGCGGCTCGACAACACGGCGAAGAGTCTGTACGCGGTGGCCGAGGGCGACTCGAACTTCGTCGGCAGCGGCCTCGAACTCGCGCTGGCCTGCGATCGCCTGTACTTGCTCAACGATCCCGACGTCGCCGTCAACTTGGGCACGACCGAAGCCAACCGCGACTTCTTCCCGATGGCCAACGGGCTTTCGCGCCTGTCGACGCGCTTCCTGGCCAATCCGGAGACCGCGGCCAAAATCGCGCAGACGGCGTCGATGGATGCCGAGGCTGCGAACGCCTTGGGTCTTGCGACTTTCGCGCCGGACTCGATCGACTGGGAGGACGAACTGCGCCTGGCGATCGAAGAACGCGCGGCGTTCTCGCCCGACGCGCTGACGGGCATGGAAGCGAACTTGCGCTTCGCCGGCCCCGAGACGATGGAAACGAAGATCTTCGGCCGGCTCTCGGCCTGGCAGAACTGGATCTTCCAACGCCCCAACGCGGTGGGCGAACGCGGAGCGCTGACGTGTTACGGCACGCCCGAAGCGCCCGAGTTCGACACTTCGCGCACTTGAGAAACACACGCAGTCACACGCACACGACCTTCTGAACAGGGAACGACCATGACCGGCATCGACTACTCTCAAAAGATCCCCAACAACGTCGACCTCGCTTCGGACAAGCGCCTGCAGCGCGCGCTCGAAGCCTGGCAGCCCAACTATCTGGAGTGGTGGAACTCGATGGGCCCGAGCGACTTCAACACCAAGGAGATCTACCTGCGCACGGCGATCGACGTGGGCGCCGAAGGTTGGGCGCACTTTGATTACGTGCGCATGCCCGACTACCGCTGGGGCATCTTCCTGCAGCCGCGCGACGAGAAGCGCACGATCGGCTTCGGCGATCACTTCGGCGAACCGGCCTGGCAACAGGTGCCCGGCGAGTACCGCAACTGGCTGCGCCGTCTGATCGTCACGCAGGCCGACACCGAACCGGCCTCGGTCGAACAACAGCGCCTGCTCGGACACACCGCGCCTTCGCTCTACGACCTGCGCAATCTGTTCCAGGTCAACGTCGAGGAAGGCCGCCACCTGTGGGCCATGGTCTACCTGCTGCACACGTACTTCGGAAAGGACGGCCGCGACGAAGCGGATGAACTGCTGCAGCGCCGCTCCGGCAATCCGGACCACCCACGCATCCTGGGCACGTTCAACGAGCCGTGCGAGGACTGGCTGGCGTTCATGTGCTTCACGATGTTCACCGACCGCGACGGCAAGTTCCAACTCTTGGCGCTGGCCGAATCGGGCTTCGATCCGCTGGCGCGCACTTGTCGTTTCATGCTGACCGAAGAGGCGCACCACATGTTCGTGGGCCAGACCGGCGTGGGCCGCGTGATCGAGCGCACCTGTCAATTGATGGCGCAGAATCCCGGCAAGAACGTCGCCGCCCTCGGCGGCATCTCGATGGAACTGATCCAGCGCTACATCAACTTCTGGGCGTCGTCCTCGACGGACCTGTACGGCGCGGAGATCTCTTCCAATTCGGCGAATTTCTTCCGCTCAGGTCTCAAGGGCCGCGCGTACGAAGACAAGCAGACCGACCACCTCGCCATGGAAGGCACGTACCGCTTCGAGAATTTTGCCGACAATCGCCTGTCGGTCGAGGAAGTTCCGCTGCGCAACGCGATGAACGAAGTGCTGCGCGACGAATACGTCAAGGACAACGAGCGGGGTATCGAGTACTGGAATCGCATCTGCGAGCGCGCCGGCAACGACTTCCGCTTCTCGCTCCCCCACCGCCGCTTCAATCGCAAGATCGGCGTCTACTCCGCCGGTCGCTTCGATCTCGAGGGCAAGTTGATCGACGAAGCCACCTGGAATGCGAACGTCGATCGTTGGCTGCCGAGCGCCACCGACAAGGCCTACGTGAAGAGTCTGATGGTGCCCTGCCTCGAGAAGGGCAAGACCGCGGGTTGGATCGCGCCGCCCGCCAAGGGCATCCAGGGCCTACCCATCGATTACGAGTACGTACGCATGTAAGCCGTGCGCTCCGCGCTGGCGGAAGAGACAACCCCGACGGTCCCATCAGGGACCGCCGGGGTTGTTTTTTGTGGAGAGCATGTAAAAACCCCCTGTCGCAGCGGTCGTGCACGGGGGCCCCGCCAATTCCTTCCTAGTTGGAACCGAACGACCGAATTCTCGGC
>JANMRV010000860.1:0-9063 GCA_031388685.1 Planctomycetota bacterium | reverse complement strand
CTTCTTCTCGATGAGCTGCACTTCGACGCCCTCGGCGTCCTTCAACTTGGTCTCGACGGTGAGGTCGAGCGGGTGAAAGGACTCGCCCGGGTCGTGGCTCTTGCCCTGCTCGTCGCGCTCGTTGAGATCCGCGATGTGGGCGAATTTTTCGGGCTTGGAACCGCGCTTCGTGCCCGGCTTGCGCCAGGCGAGTTCGGGTTTCGAGACGCAGTTCCACAGGCGCTCGTAGCGCTCGAAGCTCACTCCGATCAGCGTGATCGACGAGCCTTTGACCGTGAGCATGCCGTCCTTGAGCGTCTGGCTGAAATCGAAGCCATAAGGCGCTCCCATTGGAACCACTGTGGTCTTGCCTGCTTCGGCGATCCACGCGGGCGAGCGCCGCCCTGGCAAGATCAGCGCTTTCATCACCTGTTGTTTCTTGCCCTTGCGAATCAGCCCGAAGAAAAGGTGGTACTTGCCGACCGGCACGCTGACTTCCGCGCCGCCGTTCTGCAGCAGATCGATGTAGGTCTTCTCGAACGTGCCCTCGCCCTGCACGATCACGTAGTCGGGCATTTCGCCCTTGCACTCGAGTTTCAGCTTCCCGGTCTCGATCGTGGTGGGCTGCGCCTTCAGTTCAGTGGCCGCCTTTTGCGGCTCGAACTGATACCAAGTACCGCCGATCTCGCCGTACTCGCTCCAGGGTCGCGCGTGTTTTTCAGTACCGACGAGCATCGAATCGATGTCGCTCTGCGTGCTGCCATCAACGAGGCCGGGATACTGCCATTGCTTGGGCGGCGAGCCGTAGATGCCGTCCATGTTGTCGTCAAACACACGCACGGGCACACCGCCGAGCGTCCCGACCATGCTCGCCGCGTTCATGACATAGATCTGGAACTGCTGATCGTTCGCCCCGTAGTTGACCTGCAGTCCCTGGTAGGACTCCTTGTCGGTGCCGACTTCGGTGACCACGGCCCAGTCGCGTTTCTCCACGCCTGCGCCGAACTGGAACTGCAGCAGTGCCTTGTTGCCGCTGGAGGGCACGGGCATGTCGCCCTTGCCGTCACCGTCGATATCGAGCGACACCGCCGAGGCGCCCGTGCGCAACATCTTGACCTGCTTCGATTCTAGCGCCTGGAACGCGCCCGAAGTGCCCTTCTCCTTCATGTAGACCTGCGGCCAAAGAATGTGAACATCGTCCAGGAAGTAGCTCGGGCGGGCGTAGGTCTCGAGGTTCGGAACGGCTTCGAATTGCATTGCAACGAAGATCGGCGCTGCACCCCTGACGGGCTGCGTCGTGGGCGCCGAAGGAGCGCTTCCGGGCACCGTCCCGCCGGCAGTGCCGCGACCTTCCTTGGTCAACGCTTCGAAGCGTTGCTTCACCGACAAGGACCATGTGTCCTTCATCTCGAAGGCGTCGATGGCGCGCGAGGCCGCGCCGTAATTGTCGGCAGCGCGATTGAGATCGGCTGCGCTGCCGCGATCCTCGGTGTCGCTGCACTTGGCCGCCAGCGCGAACGAACGCGCGGCCTGCAGCTGGTTACCCAACTCCGCATAGGCCTTGCCCAAGCCTTCGAACTCCAGCACCAGTTGCTCGTAGAGACCAGGGTCCTTCTTGACCTTGTTCCCATCCCACGTCCGCCAGGCGCCGTCCCACTGGCGTGTGAGCTTCTCCAGCTCCTTCACGTTGCGCGGGTCGAGCAGCGAGTAGAAGTTGTACATGTGCTCGACGAAGGCCGACTTGAAAGCGATCTTCCAAGCTCCGCGCAGCATCGCCAGGTCTTTTTCGATCTGCTCTCCGCCACCTTCGGTGAGGATTTCGCAAAGATCGCTCACGTAGGTGATCGCTTCCTCGGTGTAGGCGCGCAGCAGTTTGGCGACCTCCTCCTTGGCGTTCACATCCGAGGCCAGCCTGAACTTCGAGCGGAATTCTTCGGCGCGGTCCTTGGGCGGCGGCGGCT
The DNA here is from genome assembly GCA_031388685.1 of Planctomycetota bacterium. GTDB lineage: Bacteria > Planctomycetota > UBA1135 > UBA1135 > JADJQU01. The sequence goes on along the minus strand of JANMRV010000860.1, from coordinate 7,123 downwards.
TTCCGGCCGGCGGTTGTTGCGACTCCGCCGGCGTGCTTGCGAGCGGACTCTGAGCCAGGCAGGCGATCGCGACGAGCGAGACAGAGAGGATCTTCATGGGTACTTCCTGGGCCCCGCGGGGCGCCGACGCTGCCGGCCGGAGCAGGGAAAACTCTGGGCTTTCGCCCCGCAAAGCCGCGGCCACAGTCTAGCCGGAGGCTACTTGGGGAGCCACATACGCCATCCGGCCCATGCGGACCGCGCGGCGGCTAGCCACGCTTGGACATGCGGCCGAGGAATTCCTTGTCGCGCTGGTTGAGCGTATGGATACCGTCGCGATGGATGCGCGCGAGCAACTGGTCCAGGCGCTGTTCGTCCGAGGCCTGAACCTCCTGAACGCGCTGCACGCGCCTGGCGCTCCACCAGGCGCTCGGATCGAAGTAGATCCAGCCCTTGCGCGCGGCGAGGAAACCCAACGCCGCCCCGGCGAGGTGAACGTCCGCGGCCGTGCGATCGCCGCCCGGTTTCAGGAGGATGAAAGCGTTGAGGCCCACCATGATCAGCGCCATGACCTTGAGCGGCAAGGTGACGAAAAAGAACAGCACCGGCGCGTTGGGCCTCAGGACTGCGCAGGCGATGACACAGTAGAAGACAGCGCCCGAAGCTCCGACGACCGCCGGATAGCCCAGCGCCGGCGAGAACGCCAGGTGCACGAGAGCCCCAACCGCGAGCGCCACGAAGTACTGCCAGGCAAACCGCCTGGAACCAACTTCGGCTTCGAGCATGGTGCCGAAGAAGTACAGCGCCAGCATGTTGAACAGGATGTGGAACGGATCGTTGAGGTCGTGCAGAAACCCATACGTCCACAACTGCCAGACAGCCGGGATGCCGCGAAACCACAGGTCCGGATCCAGCCGCAGCCACTGCCACAGCGGCGTGCCGATCGACGACACGAAGTTGACCAGCAGGAAGCTGACCGCGAATGCGATGCCGTTGGCCCACAAGAGCCTCCGCGTGACGTTCGAATACGGCGAACTGCCGGCGTCAAAGCTCCGCGGGCTACCGCCGTCCTCCCGATCGAACGCGACTTGACTCATGAAGGGCTGAGCGCAACCCCAGTCTGGTTCGCGCAGGCGCGCGCCGTGTTCTTGAGCAACATCGCAATCGTCATCGGCCCGACGCCGCCCGGAACCGGAGTGATCGCTCGCGCGCGCGGCAGCGCCTCGTCGAAAGCCACGTCGCCGACCAGTTTTCCATCCGCCAGGCGATTCATGCCCACGTCGAGCACCACGGCGCCCGGCTGGATCCAATCGCCGCGCACCAGCTCGGGCACGCCGACTGCGGCGATCACCAGTTCCGCGTCGCGGACCACACCGGCCAGATCGCGCGTGCGCGAGTGCGCCAGGGTCACGGTCGCGTTGCGCGCCAGGCACATCAAGGCCACAGGCTTGCCTACCAACAGCGAGCGGCCGATCACGACGACGCGCCGGCCCTCGAGGGCGACGTCGTAGCGATCGCACAGTTCGATGCAACCCGCCGGCGTGCACGGAAAAAGACCGGAGGATCCCATGACCAGCGCCGCGACGTTCTCCGGATGCAATCCGTCGACGTCCTTCGCGGGATCGAGCGCGCGCACGACGCGCTGCGCATCGAGTCCCCTGGGCAGAGGCAATTGCACGAGGATCCCGTGCACACTTCGATCGGCGTTGAGTTCGCGCACGACGCGCTCGAGTTCGGCTTGCGTGGTTGTCGCGGAGAGACGCAGCGTCCGCACTTCGAAGCCCGCTTCCTTCGCGGCGCGGTCCTTGTTGCGCACGTAGACCTGGCTGGCCGGATCTTCGCCGACGAGCACCACCGCAAGGCCCGGACGGGCGCCATGCGAGGCCAAAAATTCGGCCTGATCACGCACGCCCTCGCGCACCCGCGCGGCAGTCGCCTTGCCGTCGATGATGCGCGCGGTCTGACTGTTCATCGAGCCGAGTTCTGCGCCGGCGCCGGCGCGGGCGCGCTGGCCGAATCGTCCTCGGCTCCGCCGCTCATGCCCTCGCGCGGCACAACGCCGTCGTCGGTGTACTTGTGCAAACTCTTCTGACTGTCGGGCAGATACCCGAAGGCCTGGAAGGTGATGAACACGCTCAGCGCGCCGCCCGCGAGCACGGCCATTGCCTTCTCGCCGCGATAGCCGCCGAGCATGCGCAAGTGCACATAGACCACGTAGATCATCCACGTGATCAAGGCCGAATTCTCCTTGGAGTCCCAACCCCAGTAGTTGGCCCAGGCCTCTTGGGCCCAGAACGCCCCCATCCACAGACCTGCGGTCAGGAAAGGAATGCCGACCGCGAAGGCGCGGAAACTGACGTCGTCGAGCGAACGCTCCAAACCCGCCAACGTCTCGCGCTTGGGCAGGCGACCCGTGGCACGCAGACCGAGAAAGATCACGCCGATGAGCAGCAACACCGGAATCGTCACGATCTGCGCGAAGGGCACGAACAACATCCCGCACAGGATCAGGATTTGCGAACGAGTCGACCAGCCGCCGACCCACACGCCGCTCCAGAAGCGCATCGCGAAATAGACGATCGCGACCAGCCCGGCGATACCGAGCGTCGCGTAGCTGAAGATCAGGCACGAAAGGTGCGGCGGGAACCAGTACGACTGCAGCGCCGGCGGAAGATCGCGCTGGGCGGTGTTCAGCGTGCGGATGTACTCGTGCGCGAAATACGTCGAAGCAAAGACGAGCAGCATCAGCGCGTCGTCGAGGATCGCCCAGCCGGCTCCGCGCCGGTGCAATCCGAGCGCGAAGTGCAGCACCAGCATCGAGAGCACGAGCGCCGTGGTGAACATCACCAGGACCTCGTTCATGTTCTGGCTGGGGAAGTGGTTGACCTCGATCCAGCGCGTCCCGACCGAGAAGGCCATCGCCACGCAGGTGAGCGCCATGAAGGACGTCGAGAGCGACGACCAGGCGTGGCTCACGGCGCCCTTGATGCTCGCGCGCCAGTGCGCGAACAGCGAGATCGCGCACATCAAGGCACCGCCCAGGCACAGGCCGTCGGCAACCTCGAGCCAGTCGAACGAAGTCCAGAGCATCGGGTTCATGCGGTTACTCCAGCGCGGCGGCGGCCGCGCACGATCGGTCGGACGAGAAAGGCTAGCACGGTGCCGGCGATGATCGTGTACATCCCCAGCAGCACGATTTCGATTCCAGGGTCGTAGACGACGCCGATCCCGGAATACGTCGGATCCTTCGGGTTGGCGTTGGTCTGGAAGAAGCGATAGCCCTTGTAGGTGAAGTAGTCGTTCACCCGGATCTCACGCTCCTTCTCCGTTCCGCAGTCCATGGTCCGGGGCTTGCCGCTGGCGTCCTTCTCGACGATCGAGAGCACGCTGCGCCAGTCGAAAGGGAAACCTTCGTCGTTTTCGACGAACTGGACGCCCACGCGGCCGTCGTTCGAGACCCAGCGGTCGGCCTGGGAATCTGGAATCGTCGCCATGCGAATCGTCTCGATCTTCTCCTCGGGCGTGCGCGGATTGTGGATCACGTCGAGCACCATCCCGCGCGCGTCGCGCTCGTAGAAGGACGGTTCGAACCCGTCGGCCTCGATGCGGCTTGGGGTGAACTCCAGCGACATTTTCGCGCGCAGTCGCTCGAACAGGCCCTTCAACACGACCGACGTGCCACCGGGCAGGTCGAGTTCCTGGCCGATGGCGACCGGCTTCTCCGTCCCATCCTGGGCGACGAGTCGAGCTTTGCCCGATGCGTCCCAGCTGAAGACAAAACGCGGCGCGCCGGCTTCGGTCCAGCGGTCCCAGCGCAGGCGCACGACGACTTCCTTGTACTTGAAACCGTCCTGCAGCCCGTACTCGACGGGATCGAGAACTTCGCTCAACAATCGTCGCTCGGGTTCCTTGCCGCCCGGCGGAACGACGTCGATCCAGACGGCCCGAAAGCCGTCGGCCTGTTCGAACAGCGGCAGCGGATTGGCGGGACCGCGCTCGGTGGTATCGCTGCCCGGCTTGAAGTCGCGTGTCGCGGAACGCACGACCAGTTGGTATCCACCGGCGACATCGAGCCGATCGCCGAGGCGAATGCGCAACGGGACGGGAGCTTCCTGGCCACTGCTCATCACGTCCACATCCAGCGTCGCGAACGTGTCGTCGCCTTCGGCGGGGAAGGCGCCCCGGGGCTCGCCCCTGTGGGCGGCAAGCAGCCGGAACTCGCCGGCCGGATCGATCCAAGGCTTGCTCGAGAACTCAGGCACCATCATCAGCGAGCGGCGCTCGCTGACGGCGGGTTGCTCCGCATGGCCGTGCATGTCGTGCTGGCCGGTGAACGGTGCGTCGAACTGGGCCGCGGCCATGTTCGGTCCGCCGTCGTTGACCTTGCCCTCCCAGACTTCGGGATCGTTGGCCTTGGCGTGGTCGTGGACTTCGCGCACGACCAGTTCGAGTTGAGGCTGCTGAACGCCGGACGCGTCGGGCTTCCAGTCGAGCGGGATGCGCCGTCCGGGCCAGACCGTGTAGCGCGGCGGACGCGACTCGAATTTCTCCTGCAGGAAGAAGACGTCGAGCGCCTTCCATTCCTTGCGCGCGAAGCGATCCAGCTTGACGCTGAACGGCATGCGCATGCGCTTGTTCATCTGGTAGTGCCGGTAGTATATGTCCTCCGGCGGCTCGCCCAGGCGCAGTTCGAGGATGCCGCGGTCGGTGAACAGGTTCGAGATCATTCCGCCGGTCAGTAGCGTCAGGATGCCGGCGTGCGTGACCAGAAACCCGGCCTTCTCGAACGTGAGCAGCGCTCGCCAGGGATACTTGAACGTGTTGATGAGCACGCCGATTCCAAGCAACCAGATCAGCGTCGCGAACCAGGCTGACTTGTAAGTTCGATTGAGATCGAGCGTCGTGCAGATGCCGAAAGCACGGTCGAGCGTCTTGCGGTGGCTGCGGACGAAGTCCTCGATCTCGCTGGTTTTTGCCTGGCCGGTGAACGCGGCGTTCATCATGACCGAGCGATTCTTCTTTTCTTCGGCGCCATAGATACGGCCGAAGCGCTCGAGGCCTTCCATGGCCCCAGGCGGCACTTCGGCCTTCGGCATGCCGATGCCGTACAGGTGCGTCAGGTGATAGAAGAAATAACCCTCGGCCCAGCGGAACTTGTCCATCTCCTCGGCCCGATTGGCCGCGCTGACGCGCTGCTCGGGATCCTCGAAGTTCTCGATCTGCGGAACGAGCACGCCAACCAGGACCGCCAGCGTGGTCAGCGAGACCAGCATCACGCCGGTCTGCATCGCGCGGAAGAAACGCAGGATTGCGCTGCGGTTGAACCAGGCCACCGCCGCCGCGGCGATCATGAACGCGCCGAACAACCAGTCGCGCGCGACCATCGCGTCGAGCACGCCGCCCTCGAAGCGGCCGTGGCCCGAGAAGGCGCCCATGGCGCGGAACAGGCCGCGCATCGGCGGCCAGCGCGACAGGAGATTCCCCGCGACGTCTCCGATCACGAGCAGAAGGAGAATGACGCCCGCTGAACTGGCAAACCCCCACCTGAAAGGTTTCGGGGCTGCTGTCTCGCTCACTTGTTCCTGCATCTAAAGTCTTAAGGCGCTCCTGCGCCACGTTTTCAATCGATTGGATTCAGGAGCGGCGCGCAAGCACGAATCCGGTCAAGGTCTCCAGCGAAGTGCGCGACGGTCCCTCGGGCAGGCGCGCCAGCCGTCGGCGTGCCGATTCGATCAGTTGCTCGGCACGCGCCTGAGCATAGTCCAGGCCGGGTTTCAGGTCGCACTCCTCGCAGAGGCGCGCCGCGCGCGCCTCGAGCCCCGGCCGTGTGTAGATGTCGCGGATGCGCGCGCGCAAGGCGTCATCGGCATTTCGATAGGCGAAAAGCACGGGCAAGGTCACCTTGCCGTCCGCGACGTCGGTGCCCGCGCTCTTGCCGAGTTCGGCCTCGTCCGCGGTCAGGTCCAGACAATCGTCGATGATCTGGAACGAAAGCCCGAGTTCCCAGCCGAAGGCGCGCATCGTCGCCCCGAGCTCTTCGTTGCCGGCGGGATAGCGCGCACCAAGCTCGCACGCGGCGGCGTACAAGGTCGCGGTCTTCGCGCCGGCGATCGCTTCGTAGCGCTCCTGAGCGAGCTCGAAATCGTAGCGGCGCGCGGCCTGCTCGATCTCGCCCACGCAGATGCGCCGAGTGGTCTCCGACAACAGACGCGAGCACAGCCGCGAGGAAAGATCGGTCGAGAGCGCGAAGGCGCGCGCGTACAGAAAATCGCCGAGCAGCACCGCGACCTGGTTGTCCCAGCGTTCGTTGACGCAGGCGACTTTGCGGCGCACCTTCGCGCCGTCGAGGATGTCGTCGTGGACCAGTGTCGCGAGGTGGATCATCTCGACGATGGCCGCGATCGTGGCGTGTTCGTCGGTCGAATTGCCAGTGGCTTCGCCGACCAGGAGCACCAGCGAACCGCGCAGTTGCTTGCCCTGGAAACGGCCGACGTGATCGGTCATGTCGCGCACGGCGGGCGACGCGTCCGCCACCTGGGTGGAGAGCACTTCGCGCATGCGCGCCAAGCCCGGCTGCACCGGTTTCATGAGCGCAGCGAGTGCATGTTGCGGGTTCATCGCGCGCTGCTCTGGAAGTCGTCCCAGTCCTTGGGCGTGTTCAGGTTGTGCGCCACGTCACAGACGCCCGGATTCACGCGGGCGATCCGCAATCCGCGGCCATTCGAAAGGAATGCGTGGAAGGAGACCATACGCCTTTCGCCGCAGTCGAGCGCGGCGCGCACGGGCTCCAGACAGGCGCGCGAGTAGACGGCGCAAAGCGGTTCGATGCCGGCCTGCGTGGCGAGGGAGCAGACGTCCAGATCGTCCGTTTGCGCGCGTTCGAGGAGTTGGACGAGCGTCTCGGTCGTGGCGCGCGGCATGTCGCAGGCCAGCACGGCGAGCCAGCGCGTTTCGCTGCGCTCCAGGGTCGCCTCCAACGCGCCCAGGGGACCACCGTCCGGCCGGCGATCGAGGACAAGTTCGAGTCCTAGCTCGCCATAGCGCGGCGAAGGGCCGCAGGCGAGCAGGACTTCACCGGAGAGCGGCGCGAGGCAAAGCCGCGCGCGCTCGAGCATGGAATGCCCCTGCGCATCGATGAGCAGCG
>JANMRV010000855.1:0-13461 GCA_031388685.1 Planctomycetota bacterium | reverse complement strand
CTCCAGCGAGAGGCCGAGCTGGCCTGAAAGCACGCGCTCGAAAGCGACTTCGGTGTTCGCCGAGGTCGCGTGGCAGCCGCCGAGGAGTGTGAACGCGAACAACGAAAGGGCAGGTACTACGTTCATGGTGTGGGCCCCGCTTGGGGCAAGGAAAATAGGCAATCGACACAGTCTGCGCCACCGTTCCCGCGCAGAGATTCGCAACCAGGCCCTGGAAAGCGCATTCTTGGCAAGGTCGGCGAAGCGCAGCGGCTGTGCTGTCGTTCGTTCCCGCTCCCTGGAGGAAGTTGTTCATGAAGTTGCATCCCTTGACACGTGTGCTGGCTCTGCTGGCGATGTTTGCCGTCCCTGGTCTGGCCATGCAGCGCCCCAAACCGGCTCCGGCGCCTGCACCGACGCCATCGCAATCCAGTGCGGAGCGCGAGCAGCAGGCCAAGGAACAGCAGCGCCTCGAGACTGCACGCCGGGCCGAGCAGGCACGCCTCGAGCAGGAGCAGGAAGCGACGCGTATCAAGCGCGCGCGCCAAGCGGCCGCGGCGGCAGGAGAGCCGCAAGACAAGGACGCCGAGCGCGTCAAGCGCGCGCGCGAAGAAGCCGCTCAGCCGGGCGGTCAGATTCCTGGGCGCGAGCGCGCAGAGCTGCGCGAAACCGCGCGCGACATGTTCAAGATCGAGGATCTGCATCGCGATCGTCTGGCCAGGATCGATCGTCTGATCGAGATCTACCGCGAGAACGGCGACAACGAAAAACTCGCCGAAGTCGAGAAGCTGAAATCGAGGGAGAACAAGCGCTACCTGCTGATCATGAATCAGTTCAAGCAGAAGCTCGGCCCGGCCTATGCGCAGTTCGAACCGCGCCTGCTCGCCGGCGAGACGCCGAAGGTCGATGCCCGCAAGCAGGAACCCCACGGGCCGCCGCCTGTTCCGCGGCGCGAAGCGAAGGAACCGGTCAAGGATCCAAGCAAGGCAGGTGGAAGATGAGGTGCCCGATTCTCTGTGGGCTGTGCGCGCTGGCCCTGCTGGCCTGCACCTCGAAACAACCTGAAGCTCCCAAGACAGCCCCGCCGTCCGTGCCGGTGGCTGCACCGGCTCCCGAGGCCGAGGCCGAGCTGCCGGCGTTGATGACGTCCGAGGAGGCCGCCTCCAAGGCGGCTCGAACGATCTCCAAGCAGAACGCCGACGCGGAGTTGGAGAAGCTGAAGCAAGAACTGGCCGGCGGCGAGTAGACTGTTCGCGCTCCAACGGATCCGTGCGGCGGTTCGCCCCGATCCCAAGGCCCCTATGCAAGACGCACAGTCCGTTCGCGGCTCCGGCACTCCCGCTCCGTTCCTTCCCCGCACGCGCGAGCAGATGCGCGGGCGCGGCTGGGAAGAGCTCGACATCGTGCTCGTCACCGGCGATGCCTATGTCGATCACCCGTCCTTCGGTGTCGCGGCGATCGGTCGCTTGCTCGAGGCGAAGGGTTATCGCGTCGGCATCCTGGATGTCCCGGAAATCGATGAACCCGGCAAGCCCGGTTCAGGCTGGCAGCGTCTGCCCAAGCCGCGGCTCTTCGTGGGCGTGAGCGCGGGCACCATCGACTCGATGGTCACCAACTACACCGCGTCGAAGAAATTGCGCCACGTCGACGTGTACCGTCCTGGCGGGAAGCCCGGCCGGCCCAATCGCGCGACGATTGCGTACACCGCGCTGGCCCGGCACGCTTTTCCCGGAGTGCCGATCGTTGTCGGCGGACTCGAGGCCGGGCCGCGGCGCCTGGCCTACTACGACTATTGGGAGGATAAGCTGCGGCGTTCGATCCTGATCGATTCCAAGGCCGATCTCTTGGTCTGGGGCATGGGCGAGCGCACGGTGCTCGAGATCGCGCGCCGGCTCGAGTCGGGCCGCAGGCTCGAAGGCCTGGCCAGCACGTGTTCGATCGTCGCGAAAGCGGACGTGCCCGCGAACGCGCGCAAGGTTCCGAGCTTCGAGAGCATGCGCGACGACGTGCAGTTGCAGATCGAACTCTTCCAGGCCGTGCGCGAAGAAAATTCACCGGGCAGCCGGCCGCTCGCGCAGGCCCATGGCGAACGTTTCGTCGTGCAGTATCCGCCGCTCGAGCCCGCCCCCCAGGCCGAAGTCGACGAGTACTACGATTTGCCGTTCCGCCGTGAGTGGCATCCCGATCACGACGCGGCCGGCGGCGTGCCCGCGCTCGAACCGGTGCGCTGGAGCATCAACACGCACCGCGGCTGTCTCGCCGATTGCACTTTCTGCTCGATCACGTTCCACCAGGGCCGCGCGATCCAGAGCCGCTCGCCGGAATCGATCGTGCGCGAGGCTTCGGCGCTTGCCGCGCACCACGATTTCCGCGGCACGATCACGGATGTCGGCGGACCGACGGCCAACATGTACGGCCTGGGCTGCAAATTGCTCGAGGCCGGCAAGGGTTGCCTCGAGCGCGACTGCCTTTCGCCGGACGTGTGTCCCGCGCTGCGCATCGACACGCAGAGCGAAGGCTATCGCCGCCTGCTCGCGCTGGTGAAACAACAGAAGGGTGTCAAGCACGCCTCCGTCAGTTCGGGCATCCGCTACGACATGCTGCGCAGCACGAAGAGCGCCACGCGCGGAGAGTTGCTGCCCCTGCACCACGATCTGGTCAAGAACCACACGCCTGGCCGCATGAAGCTCGCGCCCGAGCACGCATCGCCGACTGTGCTGCGCGCGATGAACAAACCCTCCTTCGACGTCTACGAGGCCTACGAGAAGGACTACAAGGAAGAGTGCGCCGATCTCGGCAAGGACCAGCACCTGGTCAACTACTTCATCGTCGGCCACCCGGGCACGACGATGAAGGACGCCGTGATCCTGTTCGAGAAGCTGCTCGAGCGCAACTACAGTCCCGAGCAGGCCCAGGAGTTCATCCCGCTGCCGATGACGCGCGCTTGCGTGCAGTACACGACCGGGAAGGACCCGCTGACCTTCGAGGACTTGTACATCCCGCGCGGCGGCCGCGAGCGGCGGCTGCAGAAGGCGCTGGTGCGCTGGCGCGTGCCGGAGAATCAGAAACTCGTCGAAGAGGCGCTGCGCGAAGCGGATCGCGAAGACCTCTTGCCGAAATTCCGTCATGCGCTCAAGCAGCGCGCCGCGAAAGCGAAGAGTCAGCGCCAAACCGCCGAGGTCGACCTCGACACCTGCGGCTAACTCAGGAACTCCATCTCACCGCGCGGCAAGAGGTAGACGATCAACATCGTTCCGCCGGCGACGGTGGGAACGTGGACCGAACCGGGTTTCATGACGACCCAGCCCGGCGGCTCGCCCTCGAAGGTCGGCGTGCCGTCGATCGCGATACAGAAGTTGACTTCGCCGCTGGGATGGCGATGGCGCGGTCCCGCGCCGTTCATCAGCACGACGTCGATCGATTGCTCGAGCGATTCGGGCGTGGCCTTCGACACGCGGCCCCATCTGACCGGCATTTCGCCGCGGTTGGCGATTTTGCCCTCCTGGCACAGGCGCACGAGGTTTGCGGCGAGTTCGCGCGCGGCCTTGGAGTCCGGATCGAGCCGGCGCACAAGTTCGGCGTGCGCGCCAAAGCTGTCCTCGAGGTTCAGGCCAGAGGCGGCTTCGAGCAGCGGACGAAAAGTTTCGAGCATGGATTGATTTCAGTTTCGACAGCCGGAGGGGGCAGGTGCTTCGCGTGCCTCGCCCGCTGATTCGTTCAGCCCTGGGCCATGCTACCGATGAACCGCTCCGCTTCGGCGATCGAGTCTTCCATTTCCTTGATCAGGTCGCCGACGTTGCCCTCGATCGAGCTGAGATCGCCCTTGAGCGAGGCAATCGCGTTGGCGTTGAGGTTGTGCTTGAGGAAAAGCACGCGGTCTTTGAAGTCCACCAGCACCGGTTGCATCTTCGATTCGGCGCGTTTCATTGCAGCGATCACATCGTCGTACTGACGCAGGGTCTCCTTGCGCATCGCTTCGCTCTTGGCGCGCTGGTCGGGCGATTGGATTTCGCGGATTTCCTGCTTCCACTCGCTGAACAGATCGCCGGCGACAACTTCGATCGACTCGATGCGTTCCTTGACGGAATCGACGCTGTCGCTGCAGTCCGCGTAGTTGCCGTTGAGCCGTGTATAGAGATTTTCGAGGTCGCCGGTCGCCAGGCCGGTCACCGACTTGAAGGAATCGAGCGCGCTCTGGAACTCTTGCTTCGCGTCCTGCTGCGCGTCGCGGCCATCCTCGACGCGATCGACGAGGATGTCGCGCTTGGCATGGCCGAACTTCTCCATCACGCCGTAGTAGGAGGAGGTGCAGGAGCCGGCCAGGAGCGCCAGGCTCAGCGCGAAGGACGATGCGCGCAGCGCAAGGGTAGGGGGGTGCATCCGGCGTATCCTACTGTTCAGCGCAGCGCGGCGTTCCAGCGCTGCAGGCTGCCTCGAATTTTCTACGCGACGCAGGCGCGCCAAGGCCCCGTTTTCGCAAGAATGCCCAACGATGAAGCGGACTTCGGCACTTGTGGCGGGACTTGCGGCCGCCCTGGCGGGCTGTGTGAGCGCGCCCGCGCCGCCGTTCGAGCCGCCGCCGCTCGAGAGCCGGCTTTCCTACTTCGAAGGCTCGATCCGCAGCGGGCCGATCGCACAGTCTAATCCGGCGCCAAGGAGTATCGACGAAGCGCTCTGGATCGAGTTCACGGTTGCGTTCGTGGAACACCTGCCTCAGGAGCAACTCACGCCGGTGCCCGAGCGCACGGAACTGGTACTCGTCGCGCGCGGCAGCGAACTGCTCCGTCCGACGAGTGAACTCGGCCGGGGTGCGCGGGTCGGCATCGGTGAGTCGGCACGCCTGATGCGCCAGAAACTCGCCGCCGGGGAGTTCGGCCGTACGGCCCCGGCGGCGCACGGGCTTGGGGCTTTGTCGCGGGGCGTGACGGGCGTGTTCTCGGTCCAATTTCCCGAGGAACTGCGCATTCCGGGCGAAGGCACGGCGCGCCGGCGTGTCGCGCTGCAGATCGCGCGGGCGCCAGCGTTGGCGAGCGAGGAACTAAGCGTCGCGCTGGTGGTCGAGGATCTGACGGCGCTCGACAGCGAAGCCCAGGAATCCCTGTCCGGATCCGAAAAGGCAGCGAGCGGATCGCGCGTGCTGCAGCGCGAGTACGTGTTGCTGACGGACCGGCCCACGATCGACGGCCCGCCGCTTGCGCTCAGCCTGCGCGCGCCGGCCTTCGGCGCCGACGCGGGATTCGCGCTTTGGATCGACGTACGCTCGAGTCGTTCGCTTCAATCGCGAGCCGACTTGCACGCATCCGCCTTTGCGGCGGCTGAGCTGGAACTCGTTCGCGCCGGCGTGCAGACGAGCGCGCTGGCCGGCGAACTGCCGCAGTCCGATCTGTATCGCCGCGAGATCGGCGGTGTCTTCGAAGCGCTCGACCTGCAACGCTACCACCGTTCTGCCCTGGTCTTCCTCGCCGGTTCGACCGGCGCGCGCCTGGCCCAGGACCTCGCGCTGGTGGCCGAGGACGCCGAGCTTTCGGCCTACGTGAAGACCGTCATTGAACAGTCGCAGGGCCGCGAAGTGCTGATCAGCGACGCGGCCGGCGTGGGCTGGCTGTTGGAACGTTCGGCCTATTTGTTCGCCGCCTCGCAAATGGACGCGCACGGTCTGCCCGGGGAATTGCGTGCCTGCGTGCTCGCGCACGCGGGCGAAGCCGGCCGCTCCAGCGGCGGATTGCAGAGCGCCGTGGCCGAGTCCGCCGATCTGACGCGCTTCGCGGAGCGGCTGGTCGATGACAACTGGATTTCACTCGTGGATGCGCAACCCGCAGCACGCGTGCGCGCCTTCGACTGGCTGCGCAAGCGCGGCAAGGCCCCGGCCGGCTTCGATCCGCTCGGCACCCGCGAAGAACGCCGTGCCGGTCTGCAGATTGCCCTCGACGCGAAGGAGGGACGCGCGCCGGTCCGCTGAGCGGCGCGTGTTCAACGTGAAAAAGTCCATGGAAACGAATCCGGCAGCAACGCGGCCAACGCGCTTGTTGCGCGTGCTGCGCGCGCTCTGGATTCTCGTGATCGCGCTGCTCGCTTTCCGCGTTGTGCTGCCGAGTCTGTGCATGGCGCTTGCTCGGCATCTGCTCGCCGAACGCGGACTGACCTGCAGGTACGAGAGCCTCGACCTCGGGCTCCTGCGCGGACAGGTGGACCTCTGGCACCTGCGCGTGAGCCCGCTCGGGGCCGAAGAGGCTGCAGCGGCCGAGGATTTGCTGCGCGTCGAACACGCCGCGATCGACGTGAGCATCACGGATCTGCTGGCGGGAAGAATCTCGCTGCGGCGCGTCGGATTCGAGGGCGTCGATTTGCGTCTCGATCTGTCCGAAGCGGGAATCGCGGCCCTGCGCGGGTACGCCGCGCTCGACTCTGGTCCCGCGCCGGACAGCTCGCTTGCGAACGATGTGGGGGAGCCCGGACCACGCGAACCAGCCGAGCTCAGTCTGCCCTTCGACTTGACCACACTGCGCCTGCAGCATGCGCGAGTCGATCTGCGCGACGACACGTCGACGCCGCCCTTGAATGCGCACCTCGAGGCGAATCTGCTCGTGTCGAACCTCGGGGCCCGCGACGAGCCTGCGCGCGCCGAATTCACCCTGACGAGTCCGAGCCTGCTCGACGTGTTGCGGGTCAGCGCCGAGGCAAACACACAAACGCAGCAGCTCGAAGCGCGAATGCGCGTGGAACTTGCCAACTTTCGGCCGGTCGCGCTTACGCGGCAGCTCGAGCGCCTGCGAATCGTGCCGACGGCGGGGCAGATTTCCTTCGAAGCCAACGTGGACTTGCAAGCGCGTGTTCAGGCGGCGGATCCCGGCGCCGTGGAGTGGAGCGCAGAACTGCACGGCGTGAGCGGAACCGAGGACCTGCGCGAGTTCTTCGGCCTTGATCGATTGTCGCTTTCACTTCTGACGACCGGGGCGAGTGTCGTGGACATTCAACGGATCGATCTCGAAGGCCTGCGCGCTCGCGCGAGCCGTTCGGCGGAGGGAGCCTTAGGTTGTGCGGGATTCGAACTCGTGGCGCAGGCTGCGCCCGCCGCTGGATTCGTTGCTGGCGCCGCCAATCAGCCCGCGCGCCCCGCGCCCGCCATCCCGGACTTCTGGATCGCCAAGCTGGACGCGCGCGGTGTGTCGTTGCGCTTCGACGACGCCGCCGTCGATCCTCCGGCGAGTCTCGCGCTGGAACTCGAGACCGCGACGCTGGAACAATTCGGGAACGATGCGCTGCGCGTGCTCGAGCCGGCGCGCTTCCGTGCCGCCATGCGCTTGCCCGGAATCGCGGAATTCCTCCGTGTCGATGGCAGCGCAAGCGCGTTTGCGCCCGAGCGAAGCGCCTCGTTGAGCGTCGCACTCGCAGGCATCGAAGCCACGGCACTCGAAGGCTATCTGCGGCCGCTGGGTTGGACGGCGGATCTGCACGCGGGAGTTCTGAAGCTGAACCTCGAAGTTGCCGCCAGCGAGGCCGCCGACGGCCTGCTGCGCGGCCGCGCGGAAGTCTCCAAGGTCAGCTATGCGGATCGCGGCGGCCCACAGCAGAGCGAACGGTCCTTCTTCTCGCTCGAATCTCTGGCGCTCGAGGCTTTCGAGTTCGATCCCGCGCACGCAGCTCTGCACTTGCGCGAGTTGCGCGTCGCCGGCCTCGACGCTTCGGCAGCGCGCGATTCCGCGGGACAGCTGCAACTTTTCGGATTGAAGCGTCTGCCGGCGCCAATCTCCGCGCCCGTCAGGCCTCAGCCGACGCTTCCCGCCGCAAGGGGCGGCGCTTTGCAGCTCGAACTCCCGCGCATCGAACTCGAGCGCCTGATCGGTCAGGATGCGCGCCTTACGTTCCGCGATGCTTCGATGGGCGAGCAGATCGTCCTGTCCGGCCATGCGCTGCGCTTCGGTCTCACGGACCTCGCCGTGGGCGGCGATGCGAGTTTCGATCCAGCGACGGCGCGCCTCTATGCAGAGGGGGATCTTGGCAGCATCGCCGGTCTGCTGGACCTGAGCGGAACCCTGCGCACGACTGCGGCGCCACTGTCCGTCGACTTGCAACTGGCGTTGCGCGGCGAGCGTCTCGACCTGCGCTCGCTCGCGCCCTACACGAATGCGCTGGGTCTGACTCCGACGATGGAGCGCGGCGAGTTCTCCATGGAGTTGGGGCTGGCGGCGAGCAACGTTGGCGCCGCTTGGGTCGTCGATTCAACGCTGCGAAACGTGCAGTTGCTCGAGGACCAAGCCGTGCTCGCCTCGCTCGAGTCGCTCGCCGTGCGTGGCCTGTCGATCGAGCCGGGCAGGTTCGCCTTGGAGTCGCTCGCGATCGATCGTCCGACTCTGGCGCTTTCGCGCGACGGCGCCGGTTTGCTGAACGTCGCGGGCTTGCGCTTCGAGCCGCGCCCCGAGGAAAGCGCGGCCGTTCCGATGCCGCCGGCTGCACCGACCATCCCTTCCGACGAGCCTGCGCCGAACCTTTCGTTCGGGGTGCTGCGAGTCCAGGCTGCACGCCTTGACTGGAAGGACGCGAGCCTGGTGCCGACGCTCGAAACGTCGCTGGTCGCCGATCTCGAGCTCGGTCCAGGAAATTTCGGCCGAGCCGGGCCGCCGCTCGCCTTCCGCGCGTCGCTGGGCTCGCCGGGCAATTTCGAGCGGCTCGGTTGCGCGGGGCAATTGACGCTGCCGCCGAGCGAAATGTCGATCGACATGCGACTCGATGCCCGAGGTCTCAAGAGCGGCCAGCTCGCTCGTTACCTGCCGGAGAACGTCGCCGTCCAATTGCGCGCGGGCGAAGCCGCGGCTCAGTTCAGCGCAGCGATCGCCACGGCGGATGGCGGCGGCAGTCGCGTGCGCTGTTCGCTCAGCGAGGTCGTGTTGCGCGACGAAGGCGACGCGCAACCGAAGCTGGAGCTCGCTTCTCTTGAATTGGCGGCCCAGCGCATCGATCCGGGCGCGGGGGTCTTTCTGATCGACGAAATCTCGCTCGCGGGTCTCGGGCTGGAGATGCAGCGCACGTCCGCGGGTGCGGTCGAAGTGCTGGGGCTGTCGCTGTCGCCCGCGAAGGCTCCCGCGAGCTTCGACGCGGCGAGTGCGCCCGCTGTGTCCAAGCCCAAGGCTCCCGCGCAAAATGGGCGCGCGAGCGAACCCCCGGTGCTGAAGATCGCCAAGCTCGATCTCGCCTGCGAACGCCTGTCGATCAGCTCACCGGACGCTACAGGCGCGCCGCTCGTGTTCAACGCCAGGCTGTTTTCATCCGCGCCCCTGGTGATCCTTGACCGCGAGTTGGAGCAGATCCCGGCGCTCGAACTTGCCTTCGAATGCGGACTCGAGCCTGTGCTGCGCGAACTGCACGCCGATCTGCGCATCGAGGCTTTTGCCCGTGAGCCGCGGCTCGACGTGCAATTCAAGCTGCGCGGCATCGACGCCGGCGCGCTCGCCAAAGTGGCGCCCGAACTGGGCGCGCTGCTGGACGAGAATTCGATGCACGCAGGCGTGCTCAGCGCGCGGGCAGGCGCGAGCCTGCGCCTCGAGCGCAGCGACCTTGCAGAGTTCGACTTCTCGCGCGATTTCGGCGCGGAATTTTCGCTCGAGGACCTGCGTCTTTACGAGAGCGAGGGCGGCGAGGCGATCGCGGGCCTGGACGCACTGCGCGTCGATGTGCAGCGCTTCTCGCCGTCCAGTGGCGCTCTGCACATCCGCGAGATCGAGATCGAACGTCCTAGTGCAACGCTGACCAAACGCGCCGACGGGATTCACACGCTTGGATTGCTGATCAAGCTGCCCAGGCCCGCGGCCGAGAGCGGGGCTCAAGCCTCGGCCGGCAGCGCGCCCATGCTGCCCACGATCGTGTTGCCCCCGGGCCCCGAAATTCGCATCGACAGTCTGCTCGTTCGCGAGATCGACGTGCTCGTGCGCGACGAATCCGTCGAACCTGTGCTGGTGCTGCCGCTCGATCCGTTGTATGCCCAGGTCCGGCACTTCAGCACGCGCGCTTTCAGCGAGCCGCTCCAGGTGGGCCTGTTTGCCACGCTGGGGTCGAAGGCGGGTGCACTGCCCGCCAGGGGCGACGAAGTCCTGATGGCCTTCGACGAAATGGCGATGTCGGGTCGACTCAGTTTCAGTCCCGCGCTGAAGGGCTGGGTCAAGCTCGACCTCTCCGCGCTCGACTTGCGCAACTTCGCGGGTCAAGCCGCGGCCGAGGGTGTCGAGCTTGGCGATGGTTATCTCGACGCGGGAATCCGCCTGCGATTGCCCGGCGACGGAACGGTTTCGGTCTCGTCGGGCTTCACCTTCAGCGAGCTGTCGCTCTCCGAACCGGCCGGTGGCCCGATCTCGAGCCTGCTGCAGTTGCCCGCCCCGTTGGATGTCGTCCTGTTCGCCATGAAGGATGCCGACGAGGAACACTCCATGCCGCTGAATTTCCAGATCGAGCAGGGCGGCGTTTCGACCGGCGCGCTGGTCGGCGCTGCGCTGGAAAGTGTCGGAGTCGTGGTCGCCAACGCCATCGCCAGTGCTCCGTTGCGCGTCGCCTCCTCGGTCACGGACTTGTTCGGAATCACCGGAGGCGACGAGGATCCGCTGGCGAACCTCGCAGTCACGCTCGAATACGCGCCCGGCGCGATCGATTTGAGCGCCGCACAGAAGGCCAGTCTCGCAAGGCTGATAGAAGCCCTCGACGACGACGAAGTCGTGCTCGTCGCGCAGCACGCCGTCGGCAGCGGCGACATCGCCTATGCGCAGCGGCTTGCGAATCCCGCCCCGGATGAGTGCCGCGAACTCGTCGCGCGCTCGCGTCTGAGGCGCCTCGAGCTGCAGCGATTGCGCGATGAACTGGCCGCGGACGCGCGCGTGCTCTACGCGGTCGGTCGCGAGGACGAGGCGCGTCTGGCCGGCGAGCGCCTGCGTGCCGCGGCGCGTGAACTCGATTCGACCGAGGCAGCGCTCGATGGTGTCCTGGAGTTGCTGAGACCCAACTCGGAGCGGCGCAAGGCCAAGCGCACCCGGCTTTCGAGCCTGGAGCTGGCGCAGAAAAGGCTCGAAGCGCTCGGCGCCTTTATCGCGAGCAGCGAAGTCGAGCACGCCGCGCAGCGCATCGAGTTGCGCAAGCCGACGTTTGCAGCGCCGGCGGCGCAGAGTCCGCCGAGCCCGGGCAAGATCCTGATCCTGCCGCGCTTGCGCAAGTCGAACGGCTAGCCGCGAATCGCCCAGCTTCTTCGCCGATTCGGTTGAACCGCGCTGCGCACAGCCGGTGACGAGTCGTAGAATCGGTTCGACATGGCCGACCTGAAGCAGCAGTTGGCGGAGTTGCTGTCCCAAGGCGACAGAATCGGGGCCATTCGAGCATTGCGAGAGCAGCGCGGCCTGGGGCTCGCCGATGCGAAATCCGCGCTGGAACGTTTCGAATCCATGGGGGATCTCCCGCAAGAACCGCCTGCGCCGCCGACGCTTCCAGACGACGTGCGCGCACTCGCGGCAAAGGGCCGGGTCATCGAGGCGATCAAGTTGCTGCGCGCGCAAACGGGCCTGGGACTCGCCGAGGCCAAGGCGCTCGTCGATCAGGCGCGCGGTCCGTCGAAAAAATCCGGCTGCGGGGCGGCGCTGATTTTTCTGACGCTGGGTTGCGCGGCTTGGATTGCCTCCAGCTGAGCCTGGCGCGTTCGAGTGCGCCGCAAACTGCGCAGCAGTGCTGAGTCGGCCCTGTCGCGCGTCGCGTGGCGGCGCGCCTCGTGCTTCACCTGGCGCGGTGCTTGCTCTAGAACTCCTGCATGGCAAGCAAGACTCGCACGCGAAACAAGCCCGCGGACTTCGGACTCGACAAGCTCTTCCGCCCGCGTTCGGTGGCCGTGATCGGCGCGTCGCGGCGGCCTGGATCGATCGGTTGGCAGGTGTTGCACAACCTGGTCACCGGTGGCTTCGAGGGCAAAGTCTTCCCGGTCAATCCGAACGCCGACGTGCTGCATTCGATCAAGTGCCACAAGAGCGTGACCGCGATCGAGGATGCGATCGATCTTGCGGTGATCACCGTGCCCAAGGCGCTCGTGCCGCGCACGATCGCGCAATGCGCGAAGAAGAAGGTCGGCGCCGTGGTCGTGATCACGGCCGGCTTCAGGGAAACCGGGCCCGAGGGCGCGCGCGCCGAAGCCCAACTCCTGGAGGTCGTGCGCCGTCACGGCATGCGCCTGGTCGGCCCCAATTGCATGGGCATCCAGAACGCGGAAGCCGGCGTGCGTCTCAATGCATCGTTCGCGCGCACGTTTCCGAAGGACGGTCCGGTCGCTTTCGTGTCGCAATCGGGCGCCATGGGCGAAGCGATCCTGGCCCACGCCGATCACATCCACCTCGGTGTGGCGATGTTCGTCTCGATGGGCAATCGCGCGGACGTCTCCGCCAACGATCTGATCGAGTACTGGGGCCGCGAGGATTCGATTCGTTGCCTGCTCCTGTACCTGGAATCCTTCGGCAACCCGCGCAACTTCGTGCCGATCGCGCGCCGAGTCAGCCGCGTGAAGGCCATCGTCACGGTCAAGGCCGGCCGGTCGAGCGCCGGCGCGCGCGCGGCGAGCAGCCACACCGGTGCCCTGGCCGGCGCCGACGTCGCGGCCGATGCCTTGCTCAAGGAGTGCGGCGTGCAGCGCGTCGATTCGGTCGAAGAACTCTTCGACGTCGGTCTTGCGCTGGCCAAGTTGCCGCTGCCCTGTGGCAATCGCGTGGCCGTGCTGACCAACGCCGGCGGGCCGGCGATCCTGGCCACCGACGCCTTGGTGAGCTCTTCGCTCGAGATGGCGCAACTGACCAAGTCGACGCAGGCCAAGCTGCGCAAGTTGCTGGTGCCAGAGGCTTCGGTCGCCAACCCGGTCGACATGGTCGCGAGTGCGACCGCGGAGAACTATCACAGCGCGCTTGGCGTGCTGCTCGCGGATCCTGGTGTCGATTCCGTGCTGGTGATTTTCGTTCCGCCGATCACCCACGATCCTGTCGCGGTCGCGCGCAGCGTGTTCGATGCGGCACGCGCTTCGACCAAACCCGTGGTGGGTTGTTTCATGTCGCGCGACGAAGTCTTGCAGGCGATCGCGAAGGAAGCCGAGCAGGATTGGGTGCCGGTCTACCTGTATCCGGAGTCCGCTGTGCGCGCGCTCGCGGCGCTGGAGGAACGGCGCAAGATCCTGGCGCGACCGATCGGCAAGCTGAAGCGATTCAAAGTCGACATCAAGGCCGCGAAAGCCGCGCTTGTGCCGGGCTGGCTGGGCGTGAAAGCGCGTCGCGCGTTGTCCAAGGCCTATGGAATTCCCGCGGTCGCCGGCGGCTTGGCGACCACTGCGCGCGAAGCGATCGAGATCGCGCAGTCGGTCGGCTATCCCGTGGTCGCCAAACTCTCCGTGCCGGGCATCGTGCACAAGTCCGACGTAGGTGCCGTGCGATTGGGACTCGACCACGACGCATTGCCCGCAGCCGCCGCCGCGATGATCGCCGA
>JANMRV010000515.1:0-5028 GCA_031388685.1 Planctomycetota bacterium | reverse complement strand
TGGCGGCTGATCGATTTGTCGCGCAGCACGACGCCGCGGTCGGGCGCGCGACCCACCGTGGATCCGTGGACGACTTCGTAGGAACGGCCGACGTCCGGCCCGGAGAGCACGAAGAGTTCGGCCTTGGCTCCAGATTTTCCGGCTTCAGGATTGGCTGCGGCCATGCTCCCTGGAGCCTATCGCGACGGGCCGCCCGGCGCACGCACGAGCGGATCCGGATCGACTTCGCAGCATGGCGAGTTGTCCCAGAAGCATCCGGCGGCGAGACTCGCGCGCGATGGCTAGCCCGACAACCCCGGCGATCGAGGCACGCGGCCTGGAGCAGAGTTATCGCTCGGGCTTCCTGTGGCGAGCGCACAAGGTACTGCACGGCATCGATCTGGAGCTTCCGCGCGGCGCGCGACTGGGACTGGTCGGGCCCAACGGCTCGGGCAAGAGCACGCTCTTGCGCGTGCTCGCGGGCGTCGAACGGCCGAGCGCGGGAGTGCTCACGCTCTTCGGCGGCGAATGGTCAGGCGGAGAGCTTCGCCGGCGCGTGGGTTTCTTGCCCGAGGATGCGCCGTTCCCGCGCGAGCTGCGCGCGCTGGAGACGCTCGAGTTGTTGGCGAGCCTGCGCGGAGTGGCCAAGAAAAATGCGCGCGAGCGTTCGCGCGAACTCTTGCACGCCGTCGGACTCGAGTCGGCCGCGCGCACGGCACTCGGCCGGTTTTCGCGCGGCATGTTGCGCCGATTCGGATTGGCGCAGGCCCTGGTGCACGAGCCTGAACTCGTGTTGCTCGACGAACCGACCGCGGGCTTGGACGCGCTGGGCTTCGGAGTCTTCGATGTGTTGCTCGAACGCTGCCGGTCGCGCGACACGAGCCTGGTGATCGCTTCGCACGTGCTCACGGATTTGCAGACGCACTGCGATCAATTGATCGTGCTGCACGAAGGACTCGTCGCCGCCTCGGGCGCGCCGCGCGATGTGCTCAGCGCGGAGAACGGGCCGACGACACTCGAGTTCGAAGGCCTCGGCGCTGCCGAAATCGCGGGCGTCGAGCGCAAGATCGCCATGGAAGGCGGCAAGGTCCTGCTGCGCGGTCCGTCGCCCGCGGCACTGCGCGCGCTCTATCGGCGATTGTCGCGATGAAACCCTCGCTCGGGTTGGCGGCGCTCGTTGCGCGACGATTCCTTTCGCCGACGGGCTTGTTCCTGATCGGCGGAGCGCTCGCACTCGCGGTGACTATGCCTTGGTCGCCGAGCGCAGTGCGCGGCGGCGCGGAACTTTCGCTCGAAGTCAGTGCCGGCCTCGCGCGACAGGGCGTCTGGATCTGCGCGCTCGGGATGATCTTGCCTTGGTTCGCCTGGCGCAGCAGCACGTTCGTGCGCCAGTGGCGTCAGGGCGAAAGCGATTGGCTCGGAACCAGCGCACTCTCGCGCGCCGGCGTGGCTTGGTCCCACGTGATCGGCGCGCTCTTCGCGCTCGGGATCGCTCTGGTGCCGTTCGCGATCGCGGGCGAGGTTCGCTCGCGAAGGACAAGTCCGCAGCTCGAGTGGCTCGCGGACGGCGCCGTGCGATCCGTCGTGTTGATGACCGAGAACGATCGCGTGTCGCTGGACGTCGATCCTCCGGCGGCCGCGAGTCTCGCGATCGCGCGCTTCGTCGTCGCTGCGCCGGGCAACGGCGGGCCGAGCGCGACTGTTCGCTGCACGCTCGAACGCGCCGGTTCGGCGACGATCCGCAGCGAGGCGCGCATCTCGAACACGACCTCGCTGCGGCTGGAACTGCGGGGCGGCACTGGACCGCTGAAGCTGACCTTCGAACCGGTCGGGCCCGGCGCGGTGGTGGTTCTCGAAGGTCCAAGGCTGCAGTGGTTCGCGCCGCATCCCGCGCGTTGGAGCGTGGCGGTTTCGCTCTTGCTGCATGCCTGGCTCGCCGCCGCGGCTTGCGCTGCGATCGCGCTCGGGGTCGCGGCTTGGACCAGTCCGGGCACAGCGTTCCTTTTCGCCGCCGCCGTGCCGGCCATCGCCGGGCTCGAGGATCGCGCGTCGGTGTTTTGGCCGGGCGTCGGACTGCGCGACGCGCTCGAACTTGCCGGCGCCGGATTCGGTCCGGGTTATCCGGCGCTCAGCGCGTGGATAGGCTGCGCTGTCGCGCTCTGCGCGGCGCCATGCCTGCAAGCACTCGCGCGCGATCTTTGGAGGCGCGAGCCGTGAAATTCGGACGGCCGTTGCACGTGCTGGCGCTGCTGCTCGCACTCGGCGTTTGCTTCGCGCCCTTGCCGCCGACGCGCGAGCACGCCACGAGTTCGAGTCTGGCCGGTCGCCTGCTCGGTCCCGTGGCCGCCCTCGCGGCCAGCGTCCAATGGGTGCGCGCCGATGTCGCCTTCCGGCGCGGGCGCGTCGAACTTTTCCTGACGCGGGCCGAGACCGCGCTGGCGCTCGCGCCAGAGTCGGCCGATGGTTGGAGCTACCTTGCCATGAACCAGGCCTTCAGCCTGGCCTCGCCCGAGCGCGAGCCCGATCCCGCGCGGCGGTTGGCTTGGATTCGGGCCGGCTTGGCAACGGCCGCCGAGGGCGAGCGCGTGGCTTTGGCTCCTGGAGAACTTGCGGTCCTGGCCGGGACGATCATGGTCAAGACCGCCGCGCTCGACCCTGACCTGCCCTGGCCGGGAGGTCTCACCGCGATCTGGGAGGCCGCCGCGGACCACTTCGAGCGCGCCGGGCGCCTGGGTTTCGACGCGTCCATGTCCGCGGATCTGTCGGCCGCGGCTCGGACGGCCGCTCAGCGCGCTCGGCAATGATGCAGCTACGCAGAAAATGCCTGACCTCCGAGTGTCAGGTCGCATAGAGTTCCGCCGCAGCATGTTCCCCGAGAGCTTCAGCGAATGGGTCAGCTCGTTCTTCACGCGCTTCAACTACATCGCCCCTTTCACGGTGCTGGTCCTGTGCGGCATCGGCTTGCCACTGCCCGAAGAAGTCACCCTGATCGGATCGGGCCTGCTGCTGCACAAGGGCGAGGTCGAATTCATAAAGATCTCGGCCGTCTGCGGGGTAGCGATCCTGCTTGGCGATTCGGTTCCGTTCTGGCTGGGACGGCTTTACGGCATGAGCGCTCTGCAGCACCGCTTCGTGCGGCGGATCCTGCACCCTGAGCGGCTCTCGAAGCTCGAGGAGCGCTTCCGCGAGCACGGGAACTGGGCTACTTTCGTCTGCCGATTCTTCGCAGGCGTGCGCATCCCGGGCTACTTCCTGGCGGGTTCGATGCGCATGAGCTATCCGCGATTCCTGTTGCTGGACGGCCTGGGCGTGCTGATCTCGGTGCCCGCGTCCATCTACCTCGGAAAGATCTTCGGCAGCTCCATGGACCAGTTGAAGGACCGGCTTGGCGACCTGCACCTGATCCTGGGGTTCTTGTTGGTGACCGTGGTGCTCGTGGTCCTCTGGAGGGTGCGCGGCCGCCGCAAGGCCGAACCGCCCCCCCCGCCCGCGCCCTGAGCCGTGTTCAGAGACCGCCCGTAGCGCCGGCGTTGACGCGCAAAGACCCACCGCTACACTGCTTGCCCAAAACTGTCAGCGAGAGATTCTGACAGGCGCCGGTAAACCTCCGGCGAGCGCGCGGGGCTTTTGACCTTTTCGTGCCCCACCGCCAGCAGCGGACCTTCGGGCAATCACGACGAGTGCTGCCTGACGTTTTTCTCTGCGGGCCCCTTGCCTGGAGCCCCGCCCGGGTCGAGAGTCAGGCACACGAGGAATGGACACCATCGAACCGATCGACATCGCCACCGCAGCGGCTTGGCTCGCGGAACAGAAGAAGGGCCTCGAGATCCGCATGCTCGACGTGCGTGAGCACATCAAGGTTGCCGACTACTTCGTGATCATCACCGGCACGTCCCGGCCGCACATCCGTGCTATCCAGCAGGAGATTCACGTCCGGCTCAAGGCCGCCGGCGTGGCCCACGGCCGCGAGGAAGGCGGCGATCTGGGTTGGTGGGTACTGATGGACTACGGCGACGTGATCGTGCACGTGATGCAGGCGGAGGCGCGCGAGTACTACGACATCGACGGTCTGTATCAGGACGCCGCGGAAGTGACCTGGCGGACGCGCGCGCTTCCGGAACTCCCTGAAACGAAGCAGCGCGCCGTCGGGGGCTGAAGGGCGCGCCCACGAGCCGTTCCAGTCGATGAAGTTTCACTGGCACGAATGGGACGAAGCGGCGTTCGAGAAGTCGCGCGTCGAGGCGCGGCCGGTGTTCCTGTTCTTGTTCGCGCGTTGGTGTCGCTTCTCGAGCGAACTCGAAGAGCGTGTGCTCGGCTCCAAGAAAGTCGCGGCGCTGCTCGCGGAACATTTCATCTGCGTGCGCGTGGACAAGGACCGGCGCCCCGACATCGACGCGCGTTACTCGGCCGGTGGTTGGCCGACCTTGGCCTACGTCGACGAGACCGGCGCGCGTCTGGCCGCCGATACGTACCTTGGAGCCGACGAACTCGTGGCGCGGCTCGAGCTGGTGCGCGCTCACTACAAGGAAGGGCGCGGCGCGCTGCGGCGTCGTTTGGTCGAACCGGCTCAGGAAGCCAAGCGCGTTCCGTCGAGCTCCGCAGCGCCCGCCCTCGGCGCGGAACCGCTCGAGTGGGTCGCGCGCACCCTGCTGGAAACCGCCGATCCTGTGCACGGCGGCTGGGGCGGCAAGCACAAGTTTCCCCATCCGGAGGCGATCGATTTCGCCTTGATTCGCTGGTCGGAGACCGGCGACGAGGCGCTGCGCAAGCTCGTTCTGCGCACGCTGCGCAACATGCAGCAAGGCGAGGTCCACGATCGCGTCGAGGGCGGCTTCTACCGCTATGCGACCGCACCCGATTGGAGCGGACCGCACCACGAGAAGACGCTCGACTCCAACGCGGCGCGCGCGTTTGCCTACCTCGAAGCGCATCAGGCGCTGGGAGACGAAAGTTTCGCCACGACGGCGCGCGGGGTGCTCGATTGGATGATGAGTCGCCTTTTCGACGAAGAAAAACGCGCCTTCCGCGGCAGCCAGGACGCCGATGCGG
>JANMRV010000789.1:0-3029 GCA_031388685.1 Planctomycetota bacterium | reverse complement strand
AGCCCCTTGACCTGGCGCTCGGTATGGGAACCGAACATCTCCTTCAGGCGCCGCCCGACCACGTCACCGAAGGCCGAGAGTTTGTCGTTGAATGCTTCCAGGTTCATCGCGTCTGTCAGTTCCTCTTCCGCTCGCGCTCTGCAAGCGGGGCAACATTGAACGGGAGCAAAGCCTCGAAGGGAAGAGCGGCGTCGCCCCTACCGCTCCGCGCTGTCCTCAGGGCCGGTTGCTAGACCGCGCCGGCCGCGGGGTCAACTGTGCAATCGTCTTGAACAGGAGCCGCCGCGGGTAGGGCTTGTGCAGGAAGCCATTGATCGGCCCGAGTCGCTCCAGCTGGATCGACGAGGCGGTCGCCATGAGCACGGGCAGGTCGTTCAAGGCGGGGTCGGCGCGCACCTGGGCGAGTACAGCCTCGCCGTCGAGGGCCGGAAGCTCATAGTCGAGGATCAGGAGATCGGGGCGCGGCGGTAGTTTCAGCCGCTCGAGCACGCTCTCGCCGGTGTGGAACAATTCGACCTCGTAACCGCGCCCGCGCAACAACGCGCCCAGGCCGATCGCGACGCTTTCCTCGTCGTCGACGAGCGCGATGCGGATCTTCTTGTCGCTCTCGCGCTCGACGGGCGCGAGGCCCTCACACAGGGCGCGCAGGTCAGCGTAAGTCGGCAGCAAGGCTTTTTGCCAAGCCAGCTCGATCTGATCCTTGAGCGCGCGATTGAACTGCTTCAGTTCCTGCCACTGGGCGAAATCGGGCGCATTCGCGCGCACGTCGAGATTGTCGTGCGTGTCGACCGAGAAGAAGAACTCGTTGTCGACCAGGTATTCCTGCACGACGAATTTCATGAACGGGTAGCGCTGGTTGCCCAGGCGCAGCAGATAGGAGCGCGCGCCTTCGATGTCGCAATCGCGCGAGCGTTCGAAGCGCGCGAACAATTCTTCGAGCGTGTTCGCGGACCCGAGTCCGTTCACGACCAGGGGCGGCTGGCCCACGCTGCCGACGGGCCAGGCGAGCTCACGATAGAGCTCGATCGCGCGCCGCACGTGTGCCGGGGTCAAATCCTCGAATCGCATGGCTGATAGGTGCGCGCGAATCCGTGATCGCGCCGGGCGCGGACAGTCCTTCGGATCCGCGCGACGTTCGGCATGAGTTTGCACCGCTCGCACCGCCCTTGGCAACCGGTCATGGATTTCGCGTCGCTCGCCGAGTGCAAAATCGGAGGAATAGGCTGCGCTCAGCGGGCGGCCTGCGCCTCGCGATCCTTCTGCCAACTGGCCAGGAACAAGAGCACGGCCCCGACGGAAATGCAGCTGTCGGCGACGTTGAACGTCGGGAAATGCCAGTCCCAGCGCGAGAAGTAGACGTCGATGAAGTCGCGCACCTCGCCGAAGGGCCGGCCGGCGTCAGAGGTCAAGAAGAGGTTGTCGTGCAGGTTGCCGAGCGCGCCGGCCAGCACCAGCACCAGCGCCACGCTCATCCAGCGGCGTGGAACCGGATTGCGCGCCAGGAGCCAGACCAGCAGCAGAACCGCCGCGCAACGGCCGTAGACCAGGACATGCGAGGGCAGCCGATCGAAGCCCCAGGCCATGCCTGGGTTCAGCGAGGTCATGAACGCGAACCAGTCGCCGATCAGTTCCTCGCGCGGGTGCCCGTGCATGTCGTAAACCACAGACGCGCCGCCGACCGGACGCAGCGGCGGGCCGAGCCTCGCGAAGACCCAGGCCTTCGACCAGAGGTCGAGCGCCACCAGGCCGGAGACCCAGGCCATGCGCCGGGCGACGATCCTCAGCGCGGGCCGCCCGGTCCGCTCCTGCTGTGGTGAATCGGGTACGGTGCTCACTCGGGGCTGCTAGAGCAGGTCCCGCTCCGACTTGCGCTGGCATTCGATGCAGTAGCGAGCGTGCGGAACGGCCTTGAGCCGCTCCTTGAAAATCAGCTCCTGGCAGTTTTCGCACAGGCCGTAGATGCCCTGCTCGATGCGGCCGAGTGCGTCGTTGATCTCGCGCAGGGTGTCGCCGTCGCGCTCGAGCAACTCCAGGTTGAATTCCTGGAAGTAGCCATCGGAAGTGTCACCGGGTCGCGTCTCGAAGCCCGAGTCCGTGCTCAGCACTTCCTGCTGGAGTTGGCTCATGTCTCCCGAAAGCAGCGCCTGCGCACGCGTGAGGCTGTTCCGGAAGATGTCGAGGTCCTTGGCGCTGAGCTTCTTGGTCATGGAGCGAGCGAGCGGGCCGATTGTCTGAGGTGCCAGAAGTTCCGAACGGTCTCTGAAGTGTCGATGGGGAGCCTCCGGACAGGGTCGGGCATCTGCATGCCTTTTCGCCTGCCTGGGAGCCCGTGTTCGGGTTACCTGCCCCGAGGGGCGCAGCATTATGGTGGCGAGTTCCAGAAGGTCAAGCAGCGATCTGGCTTGCACCTTGGAGTCCGGCCAGGGACGCTCTGGGCGGCCTACCATGAAATCAAGCGCTGATTCCGCCGCGCCCGACATCGAACGCGCCCTAGGGGACTTCTTGATCGCGCTGCGGGTCGAGGCCGGTTTGTCGCGCAATACACTCGCGGCTTACAAAGGCGACCTTTGCGCACTGATCGCGTGGGCGGCAGAGCAGGGGGTCCTGCGGCTCGAGGACTTCGATCGCGGCGTGATCTACGGCTGGCTGGAGTCCCTGCGCGCGGCGGGACTCGCGCCGACCACCGTGGCACGCCGACTTTCGGCGGCAAGCGTCTGGTTTGCCCATCTGATCGCGGAAGGCAGGCTCACGATCGATCCGACGGCCTTGGTGCGCTCGCCGCGTCTGGCCAGAGCGCTGCCCAAGTCCTTGGAGGTCAGCGAGGTCGAGCGTCTGCTCGCAGCGCCGCTGAGCGACGAGTCGCTGGCGCCTTGGCGCCGCCAGCGCGACGCGGCGCTGCTCGAAGTGCTCTACGCGGCGGGCGCGCGGGTCAGTGAGGCCAGCGGGCTTTGCCTGGACGGCATCGAACCCACACTGCGCGTGCTGCGGCTCTACGGGAAGGGACGCAAGGTGCGCCTGGTGCCGTGCAA
>JANMRV010000762.1:0-4562 GCA_031388685.1 Planctomycetota bacterium | reverse complement strand
CTCGCACCGCTTTGGAGAACGCGCAGCGCTGCGTTCCTTCTCGATTTCGATCCGCGCCGGCGAGGTCTACGGCTTGCTCGGACCCAACGGCGCGGGAAAGACGACCGCGGTGCGCATTCTCTGCGGACTGCTGCGGCCGAGCGAAGGCCAAGCGTTCGTCGCCGGAGTCGACGTCGCGATCACGCCGCTCGAAGCGCGCCGCCACATGGCCTTCGTGCCCGACGGCGCGCCGCTCTACGCGCAGCTCACGCCCGTGCAGCATCTCGCGCTGGTTGGCCGGCTTTTCGGACTCGACGAGGCGACGATCGCGGCTGAGAGCGCGCGCCTACTCGATGCGCTCGGCCTTGGCGAACGCGGCGAAGACCCGGTCGGCGAATTTTCGCGCGGCATGCGCCAGAAGACGGCGCTGGCATGCGCGATTTTGCCGCGGCCGAAGCTGTTGGTGCTCGACGAGCCGCTCGAGGGCCTCGACGCGCCGACCACGGCGATGGTCAAGGAGTTGTTGCGCGAATGGGCGCGCGCCGGCGGCTCGGTGTTGTACACGTCGCACCAGCTCGACGTCGTCGAGCGCGTCTGCGACCGCATGGCGATCCTCTACCAGGGTGAACTCGTCGCCGAAGGGACCTTGGACGAGTTGCGCGCGCAGTCGGGCTCCGGCAAGTCGAACCTGACGCTCGACCAGGTCTTCCGCGCGGTCACGCACGCGGAAGATCCGCGCGTGCAGGCGCGAAGAGTGCTCGGCCTGCCGACCGAATAGCCGGCCGTGCGCAGTTGGAAGGAGCGGACCAGCTTGCCCCCACCAGATAGTGAATCGAGCGGTCAGTGAACAGGATTTGCACGGCCGGGCGACATTGATGCGCGTGGAACGATCGTGGCGCCAGGCTTCACCGATTTGCATCAGTACGCGCAGGGCGCGCCGGGGCATCGGGTCGAAGTTCTCGAGGGCACGACCACGGCGCTCGAACTCGAGGTTGGCACGGCCGACGTCGACCGTTGGCAGGACGAACGCTCGGGCAGGTCGATCATCCATCCCGGCGCCAGCATCGGAGACCCGCAAGTCCGAAGGAAGGTCTTGGGCGAGCCGAGGAAGGACACCCCGACAGGAGCGGCAAAGTCGCGCGCGACCTCGCGTCGAGGTCAGCCTTTTCATCCCATCTATCCTCCGGATTCCGCAACGCTTTCGAATGCGCAATCTCGAGCCTTGACGCAGATCGACTTTTTGAAGGATCATCGCCCAGATGCGTCAGTCGTATTTTCTCCGGCTCGCCCAGGCGCTTCTTCCGATCGCGATCGTCTGGAGCACGATCGCGTGCAGCTCCCCGAGTCGGTCTGATTCGTCTGCCGATCGCGACCGAGCCGGGCTCGAAAGCGTCATCATCAATATCAGCGGGCCGGGATGATTTGGCTGACTCGAGGACGTCAGGCGCAGCCTGATGTCCGTGCCGGCGGTCGTCGGCGTCGACGTTTTCATGCAGCCGAAGGTCCACGCGAAGGTGTTCATGCGGCCCGGTCGTCGTGCTTCGACTGTCGATCTCGCGCGAGCGATACGCAAGCTCGGGCATGTGCCCTACGAGATCAAGTAGGCTCCCGTCAAGACCGGCCCTCACGTGATTTTCCGTGGCCGGCATGACCCGGTCGGAACTCCGGGACATGTGGAATCGATGGCTGACCATTGACTGGATCCCGCACAGCCTCAGTTCACGGTCGGCTGTCGCTCTCATGGAATCCCCCCAAAAAAAACCGTCGGCGAATGTCCGTCGGACGGGCCCGAAGGCCTGTTGCATCACTCGCGCCCCTATTTGGGAGCACGTGGTGCGGGCACGCACAGGACTCCGCTGGCTTCCGGGCAGATCGCCCCCTGCATTGAGGACAAGGGGCTCGCGCTGCCCGTAGTCGTCCGCTGCCTTTGAGCGCCGAAATGCAGCACCGGGAGGCACTCGCTTCTATCATCTGGGGTCGGGGCTCCTCAGCCCCGGCGACAATGACCTCCCGCGAAGCTCAGCTCACTTTCGGCAAATACCTCGAGCGTCTCCGAACGGGGACGGAGCCGGATTTCGAGAGCTTTTGTGCTGAGCATTCAGAACATGCCGCTGAGTTGCGTGGGCTGCATAGGATCTGGAAGGACGCCACGAACCCGAGCAGTTCGCTCTTCAAGCGCCTGAAGGATCAGCGCGGCAAGGAAGTCGACCCCGAAATTACGTTGGAGCACGAGCCTTCGCCGAGCCAAGTGCAAGGTGAAGTGGGAGACACTCTCGAACTCATCGAGAAAATCGCCGCGATGTCCAGCGCGGGTCGCTACACGATCAAGAGTCAGCTGGCACGCGGCGGAATGGGCTTGATTTACAAGGTTTGGGACCGCGACCTTCGGCGCAGCCTCGCCATGAAGGTTGTGCTCGGCCCCGAGTCAGGTGCCAACAAGGGCAGTTCGGATGGTGTGGACCATGAACGGCTGAGCCGTTTCCTGGAGGAGGCGCAGATCACGGGACAGCTCGACCATCCCGGGATCGTTCCCGTGCACGAACTTGGACTGGATGCCGATGGGCGCATCTTCTTCACCATGCGCCTGGTCAAGGGCAAAGAGCTGCGCGAGGTCATGTCGGAGTATCACGCCGGCGTGTCCGGCGGCAGCCTGACCCGCACGGTGCAACTTATTCAGAAGGTCTGCGATGCCGTCGCCTACGCGCACGAGAAAGGCGTGGTCCACCGCGACCTCAAGCCGGCCAATGTGATGGTCGGCCGTTTCGGCGAGGTCTATGTCATGGATTGGGGACTCGCCAAGGTGCTCGGTCGGCAAGATCACGCGACTGTCGTTGAGCGCCCGATGCCGGATCTGACTGTGATCGGCGGCGAACGTAGCGACGCGGACTCGCCGCATTCGGTGGAAGGAAGGATCTTCGGAACACCCTCCTACATGCCGCCAGAGCAGGCGCGCGGTCAAATGGACCGCATCGGAATCTGGTCGGACGTCTATTCCGTGGGCTCGATCCTGTACCACCTGCTGACCGGTCGCATGCCCTACTCGGAAGCGGACGCTCCAGGCTCAGCAACAAGCGTCTTGGTCCAGCTGCTCCATGGACCGCCGAGGCCGATCCTCGAGTGCAACCCGCACGTGCCTGTGGAATTGGTCGCGATCTGCGAGAAAGCGATGCAGCGCGATCCAGGTGCTCGCTACGTCTCACTGCTCGACATGAAGGACGACTTGCAGGCCTGGATGGAAGGCCGTGTTGTCCAGGCCTACGAGGCCGGTGCATTGGCCGAGTTCCGCAAGTGGGTCAAGCGCAACAAGGCCATGGCGGCCGCACTTGGTTTGATCGTGATGCTCGCGGTCGGCGGTGCATCGGGTTTGGCCTGGCAGCAGAATCGTCAGGCTTCACGCCTTGCCTTGGAGCATGGCGCGACCCTCACGGCCAAAGATGCCGCTGACGTCAGTGCGGCAGCGGCGCGAAGCCAGAGCTACGCGGCGAACGTCATGGCAGCCGACCTGCACTTGCGCTTCCAGGAGGCAGGCGAGGCTCGTCTGCGTTTGGCTGCCTGCGAACCGGCGCTGCGCCAATGGGAGTGGCATCATGTGGCGTTGAAATCCGACAGCAGCCTGACCACTCTTGCGCTGAAGGGCAGCGTGAGGTGCGTGGCCACCACATCGGACTTGGGTCAGTTCGCCACCGGCTCGAGCGACGACTTCATCGTGCGGCTGTGGAATCCGCTTGCGGGGCGCGTAACGTCTGAATTGACCGGGCACGCTGGAGTGGTGGTCGCACTGGAATTCACCAAGGGTGGTGAACGATTGGCCTCAGGTTCGGAGGACGGAACGGCGCGTGTATGGGACGTCGCCTCAGGCCAGACGTTGCAAGTGTTGCGCGACCACGAAGCCACGGTTGCCGCTCTGGCATTCGACAGCAGCGGCAGCCGACTGGTCACCGGTGGTGCTGATCGGCAAGTCCGTGTCTGGGACCCGGACACGGGCCGCCAGCTCTCGCAGTTCGATCTAGGCAACCAGCCGGTCAAGTCCGTGGCGATCTCACCCGACGGAACGCTGATTGCCGCTGGGACCGAGGACGGTCGCCTATGGATATCCAATGTCGCGGGCGCTTCGGCTCCGATTGTGAAAGACCATGCGCACAAGGAATCAGTGACCGGCATCGACTTCATGCCAGGAGGTTCCAGCCTGGTTTCGTCTTCGAAGGACGGCTGCGTGCGCCTGTGGAATGTCGAGGACCTAGAGCTCGTGACAACGTTCGAAGGCCAGGGGTCTCCCGTGCTCTGCCTGGCCATCTCACCCAGCGGCAAGCAAATAGCCACCGGATCACCGGACAAGGTGCTGCGCCTCTGGGACGTGAGCACTGGCGTAGTTCTTCAGACGAACAACGCTCACGACGGGCCGGTCCGTTCCGTCTCCTATGATGGCAGCGGCACTCGCATCGTCACGGGATCCGACGACGCAAGCGTGCGGATTTGGTCTGCAAATACGGGCGCCGCCAGCACGGCGTTCTCGATCGGAGAAGACGGCGAAGACGGCGGAGACTCCGTGGCTGCCTTGGCGGTGGCGCCCGACTGCCGGCGCG
>JANMRV010000755.1:0-3172 GCA_031388685.1 Planctomycetota bacterium | reverse complement strand
CCCTGCCCATCCGGTTTTCAACGGCCCCTTCACCCCGATCGCTAACTCCTACACGGGTAACTCTTTCGCCCACGCGAGCGTGACCAATCCCGGCGGCACGGCGGTCATCGTCAGCACCGGCGGCGCCTTGGTCCACCTCAGTCAACGGAGCATCGGCGCTGGCTTCCTCATGCTCGGCGGCATGACCACGGACAATTGGCACGCGCCGCAGCCCGATGCCCACAACCTGCGCTCCAACATCATTCGCCATACCGCCTACTTCAGTTCGATCTCGGCGAATTGCTACGTCCGTTCGACGGTCGGTTCGCCGTGGGGCACGAACACGAACGAAAATTCGATGGACATGGTCTTCGGCGCCGGCCAGTGGTCCGATCTGCGCTATGAGACCCTGAACCCCGCGATCCTCTTGGCCCAGGGCACGCGCTTCATCTACATGGAAGGCTCGGACTTCAGCGCGAGCCCGCTTCAGGCGTTCCTCACCGGCAACGGCCCCGCGATCAATGCTTGGGTCAACAACGGCGGGCGCCTGTTCCTCAATGCAGCACCCAACCAGGGCGGCACCATCAGCACGCCCTTTGCCGGCACGACGATCAATTACCCGGACTTCAGCGTCGACCCGTGCACCGCTTTCAACCCCTCCCATGCGGTGTTCAACGGGCCCTTCACCCCGATCACGAATTCCTACACGGGTAGCGCTTTTGCGCACGCGAGCGTGACCAACCCCGGCGGCACGCCCGTCATCGTCAGCAACAGCGGCACCGTACTCAACCTGAGCGAGCGGACCATCGGGTCGGGCTTCCTCATGCTCGGCGGGATGACCACGGACAACTGGCACCAGCCGCAGCCCGACGCCCACAACCTGCGCTCCAACATTATTCGCTACACCGCGAGCTTCAGGACGAACTGCTACATCCGTTCGACATCTGGTGCGCCGTGGGGCCAGACCACCAACGAAAACTCGATGGACGCGGTCTTCGGTGTCGGCGGGTGGTCCGATCTGCGTTATGAAGAAGTCGTTCCCGCCACACTTTTCGCGCCGGGAGTGCGCTTCATCTACATGGAAGGCTCGGACAGCAACGCGCTCACCCTGCAGACATTCCTCAGCGCCAACGCTGCCGCGATCAACACTTGGGTCAGCAACGGCGGACACCTGCTGCTGAACGCAGCACCCAATCAGGGCGGCATCATCAGCACGCCCTTTGCCGGCACGACCATCGACTACCCGGGCTTCAGCTCGGATCCCACCACGGCCTTCAATCCTGGTCATCCGGTTTTCAATGGGCCCTTCGGCCCGGTCACGAACTCCTACACGGGCAACTCTTTCGCTCACGCGACAGTGACCAATCCCGGGGGCACGCCGGTCATCGTCAGCGGCGCTGGCACGCTGATCCACATGAGTCAGCGCAGCATCGGCGCGGGCTTCCTCATGCTCGGTGGATTGACCACGGACAATTTCCACCAGCCGCAGCCCGACGCCCACAACCTGCGCTCCAACATCATTTTCTTCACCGCAAACTTCGGGGCGATCAAGGAGTACTGCAGCGCCAAGGTCAACTCGCTGGGCTGCACGCCGTGGATCACCAACACGGGATTCCCGAGCGCGACAGCCGGCTCGGGCTTCACGGTCCGCACGTTCAACGTGATCAACAACAAGCCCGGGCTCTACCTGTACTCCAACGCGGGTCAAGCAGCGGTGCCCTTCCTCGGCGGCCTGCGCTGCGTCAACGTTCCGTTGAAGCGCTCGGTCCCGATCAACTCCAACGGCACTGCTCCGCCGAACAACTGCTCGGGCGTCTACGCGCTGGACTTCAACGCCTTCGCCGTTGGCTCGCTCGGCGGAACTCCGGCTGCGTACTTGCTCACTCCGGGAACGGTCATTGACGTGCAAGCCTGGGGACGCGACCAAGGCTTCCTCCCGCCGAACAACGCGACGTTGTCGAGCGGATTGGAATACACGGTCGGACCGTGATATGTGTGCGAGGCCGTCGACTCCGCGTTGACGGCCCATGGAAATGACATTCGAGGCCGGCTGCCCCTGGGGCGGCCGGCCTCGATGCTTGCGGCGTTGAGCGACGGGTTGCACTTCACGACCTGCGGTTGACTTGCTCGGCCCTGCTGGGAGCGGGGCGCCGCTTTCGTCTGCTCGAAGGCCCGCACGGCAGAGCGTGCAACGCACTTGCTGGGCCGGACGGCAGTGCCGACAGGACCTCAGCCCGTCGTCGCACGGCCCCCGGCCGCGACACTTCGTCAGCGACTTGCCACACGCCTGACCGGGCGCTTCCCTGGAAGCGGTCAGGTCCAGGCCACCGTCGTGCTGGACATGTCGCGTGCAAAGGCAATCGTGCGCGCGACGAGCACGTCCGTGGAACTCACCCAGGCGAGCGGCAAATCGTCGCCCCGCAGCACCAGCGGTACTTCCGTGCAGCCGGCAATGATCGTATCGGCACCGGCGTCGCGCAGCGCGAGCGCCAGCCCGCGCATTTCTGCGCGAAGACCGTCGCTGCGATCCTCAGACTTGATGCGGTAGAGCAAGTCCATGAAGCGCACTTGCTTCGCGGCGTCGAGGCTCAGGCTCGCGGCACCGCGCAGCGCAAGTGCACGGCCGTAGAGATCGGCGCGCAAGCAAGCGTCAGCGGCGAGGACACCGATGCATTGGGGTGTCGGCGTGAGCGCCAACGCCACGTCTACCGTATTCGTGATCATGCTCACGAACGGAATTTTCACTGCAGCGCGAATCTCCGGCTCCCAATGGTGCGCGGCGTTGCAAACCAGCACGAGGAAGTCGGCGCCCGCGCGTTCCAGCCCGCGCGCCATTTCGACCAGCGCCGGCCCAGGCGATGCGCCGCGACCCGCGATCGCGGCGTTGCGGTCGGCGATGCGCGGGTCGCAATCGATCAATAGCCGCAGGTGATCCTGGTCACGTTCCGCTGCCGTTTCATGCAGCAAGCGCGCGAAGAAATCGCACGTCGCCGCCGGACCGAGGCCGCCCATGACGCCGACGGTCTTTGCCTGCGCGCTCATTTCGCCTGCAGCACGCCCTGATATGCGAACAGGACCGGCGAACCGCCGGTGTGGACAAACAGCACGTTGGCATCGCGATCAAAGTGCTTGCGCTGTACGAGCGCGATCAATCCCGCCATGGCCTTGCCGGTGTAGACCGGATCGAGCAGCA
>JANMRV010000703.1:0-1686 GCA_031388685.1 Planctomycetota bacterium | reverse complement strand
AGGAGCATAGCGTAGAAACTTTGCTTCCGACTTCGGCGTCAGTACTACCGCCGTCGCATTCAGCAATCCCCTGATTTCGAGATTGATTTGGCCCGTCTCCTCCACCGAAACCGCCGCTGCCGGGCGGCGGCGTGAACTCCTCGCCGGCGCGCCAGTTCTCTCCGAGCCGATCGTAGAGCTGGCGCTTCTTCGGATCCTTGAGCACCTCGTAGGCCTCGGTGATCTGCTTGAACTTGTCGTTGGCGCCGGCCGTCTTGTTGACGTCGGGGTGCCATTGGCGCGCGAGCTTGCGATAGGCCTTCTTGATCTCGTCAGCGGTTGCGCCGCGGGCGACACCGAGGGTCTGGTAATAGTCCTGAAAGCGAACGGCCATCGACGAAGCGGGCGCGCCGAATCGAGGCACGCCACGGGACATATCTATAACGAGTCCGTTCCGAACTCCAGCCGGAAGCTCGGGGCTATCGCGCGGGAACAAAGGCGAACGAGGTGTGTGTCTTCGGGAGTCCAGGCGCTGACCCCGGCGGTGGACAGATTCGAGCCCGAAGTCGGCGGGCGGAGCATCCGGCCCGCGGGATGTGCCCTGGCGTGGCCGAGAACGGCCTTGGCACGGAGTTCGCACTTCCGCCACCCGCCGCGGTCATGTGCCGCGGAAAGAAAGTCTCTCATGAAAGCGCCCATCCTTCTGCGTCGTGCATTCGCCCTGGCAGCTCTCCCGCTCGTCGTCGCCTTCGTCGCACCCGGGGCGCAGGCTCAGCAGCTGCGCATCGGCTTCGGCAAGCAGGGACACCACGGCTCGATCGGCGTGAGCGCCGGCATTGGCTTCGGAGCACCGGTGTGCTCGCCTCCAATTCGCGTGCAACGGCCGTACTGCGCACCGCAGCCGGTCTGGGATCCCGGGCACTATCAGGACGTCGAACGCCGCGTCTTCGTCCCAGGCTGCACGCGCCAGGAGTACGTGCCGGCGGTCTTCGAAGAGCGCTATTGGCGCGACTACTGCGGCCGGCTTCACGTCGAACGGGTCGAGGTCCGCGGCGCCTACTGGCGCACGGTCCAGGCGCCCGGCACGTGGAAGTGCGTCACCGAACGGGTCTGGGTCGAGGGCAACTGGCGCGTGCACGCCGACTGAAGTCGTTCGCGAGCTGGGATGGGGTTCGCGCGGCGCCTGTGGGGGCGCCGGACAGCCCCAGTGTGGTCGGGCCCCCGGGGATTCTCGGGGGCCCTTTTCCTTGGATAGGCCCCGAGGAAACGCCGGCCCTCGTGCCTGCACGGACCCAAACCTCTCGAAACCTTCATGCTCAAGGGCGCAGCCGTTGGCCCCGGGGCACCGGTTTGGAATTGTCCCAAGCAAGCTGCACTCGGCTGAATCTGAGCTAGCCTTGAGCGGGTAACGCTGTCCGCCCTTGTGCGCACCTGGCCTCATCCCGGTGCGTAGTTTTTTCTCGGTCGAACGCGTTGGTCACCAGCAGGTTCTTCTTCAGGAGTAGATTGCGGATGGTCTCCCACTCAAGCAGCGTGCTACCCACGATCGGATTCGCTCTTGCGAGTCTGGTCTTCTCGTCTTCGGCGACTTCGGCTGCTACCCGCGCGCCGGCGTACAGCGCCGGCAGTGAAGTGATTGCCAAGGTCCAGGATTCGCGCATTGTCGCGGTGCCGGGATCCCTGGTGAAACTGGCGCTGTGGAACGAG
>JANMRV010000686.1:0-7015 GCA_031388685.1 Planctomycetota bacterium | reverse complement strand
TCGACCTGGGGCGGAGTGGTCAAATTCAATCCCGACGCCAACGGTGCCTACAAGTCTGACGCGACTACATATCAACCCGCATTGGCGGCCGGCATGGCCAATTCTGATGTTGATAATACAGAGGCTCTGATAGACGGAAGGGTCGGAGATTTTCTTGGGAATCGCGAGGTTTTGTTCACAGCCTCCGCCAGGGGCGACTTCATGGCATATCGAACGGACGAGACTCAGGACTATCGGCCGATGACGCCTACGAAGTATGAGCCCCTTCCGCCTTTGCTTCCTAACGGTTGGAACTATACGCTTGACACTTTTTACTCGAACGATGTGGCCTTCGTGGATCTGCAGCCAACATCTGCTGAGGGCGGGAAGTACATCCTTGCCGACCTGAGCCGCCTGGCTCCGGTCGACGGCACCCGTCGCATTACACTGCTTGCATATGAGTGGAAGCCCGCGCAGGCCACATGGTTGCACGTTGCGACATCCGCGCCTCCTGGCCCCTATGACCCTCCGTTCGATGGAGTGCTATCGACTAATATTACGGTTGCCCCCAACAAGAATTGGGCGATTGTCTCACACAACAAGGGATTCTTCTCCGTCAAGTTGGACCTCGCGGCGGCGACTCCGAGCATGACCATCGTCACGGATGTACTTCCGACGCTGGGGGGTGCAGCCGTGGACGTTCAGGGTCTTGCTGCCAGCGACTCGCGGGTCTTCGCCTACTTGAACCCAGCAGGCGGCGTGGACAGCGAAATTCGGGTCTACGCCATCGACAAGACCACTGGAGTGATCACGACAACCGGGTTCCGCACGATCGCGAATTCCTCCTATCAGGTCGTTCCCGGAACGCCCGTCCTGCGAGCCTTCCACGGTCGATATGATCCGATAATTTCTCCGGCTCCGACGGAATCCGGAAATGTGTATTTCGCCTGTAGGAAGTATGTACTCCGATTTGCGTGGACAAACGGGGCCGGCCTTCCTGGCACAGATGTGTTCGACTTCTCCAACTGGTGGGCATCGGACTATGATCACGACCAGACCGATTGCACCCCATTCACGCGAACGAACGGTGAGCGAGCCCTGCTCGTGATCAAGGGTCGAGAGACCTTTGCATTGACGTCTGCGACGAATCCCTAGATGCGTTCTTCAATGAGCGCAGAGTTGGCTGCCACGGTGCGCAAGGGGAGCGAATCAGTCAAGTGCTGACTTCGCGTCCGAGCGCCTCATTCGCTGGACAGGCTCGTTCGAAGGGAATTTTCGCCCCTCGGCTCCTGCACCGCTCGCCCGTTGAGTCCACTGGTCTCAGCGCCGATCGCAGTTCCATTCGGTGCGCGCATGTACCGTGGCCTCGATTGCCCGCGGCGTGGCCGTGGCTTTTGGCGCTTGCGGCTGGATGCGACGATTCACCCGCGACCAAGGGACCGCAGACACCTCTAGAATCTCGGGGAGACGCTCCGTCCGCAGAGGTACCACCCCATTCCGAGGCCGCCTCGCGAATCGTGCTTCGAGACGAGGCTGCCGCGCGGGGCATCGACTACGTCAACCGCTCGGGCGAGCCGCAAAAGCGCACGATCCTGGAGGCCAATGGCGCGGGGGTCGCGCTGCTCGACCTCGGCAATGACGGCGATCTCGACCTCGTCTTCAGCCAGGGACTCTCGAATCTCGCCCAACTGAGCTCAGGCCCCGGCGCCGATCTCGAAGTCTTCGTCAACGACGGCTCGGGCCACTTCGCGCGCGCGGCCGGGCCCGGACTTTCGGGCTGGTGGACGGGGCTTGCGACCGGAGACGTCGATGGCGACGGCGATACCGATCTCGTCGCGGCGGGTTTTGGCGGCCTCGAACTTCTGCTCCAGGGCCCCGACGGCAAGCTGCGACCGGCGCCGAAGTCGAATTTGATTCCGGAGGTCGCAGCAGCCCGCGGCGCACGGCTCGTTCCGGGAACAGCGCGCAAGAGCGAGATTGCTCCGTGGTGGGCGACCTCGATCGCGCTCGCCGATTTCGACCGCGACGGAAACCTCGATCTCTTCGTCGGGCAGTACCTCGATCTCGACCCGAAAAATCCCCCGCTCGGCCATGTCGGCGAAGGAGTGCTCGCCATGCCGTGCCGCTGGAAGGGCCAGGAAGTTTTCTGCGGGCCCCACGGCATGCCCAAGCAATTGAACCGCCTGCTCTTCGGCCGCGGCGACGGCACGTTCGACGATCGCACGGCGAGCGCGCTGCGCGATCAGATTCCGGCCTACGCGCTCGCCGTCGCGGTCTTCGACGCCGACAACGATGGCGACAGCGATGTCTACGTGGCCAACGACAGCGTGGCGAACTCGCTGTGGATCAACGACGGCAAGGGCGTCTTCCAGGATCGCGCCTACGCCGCGAACGTGGCGCTCAGCATCGACGGCGCGCCAAAAGCCGGCATGGGCATCGCGGTCGGCGACATCGACCGCGACGGGCTGTTCGATTTCGCGCTGACCAATTTTTCCGGCGAGCCGACCGAGTTGTACTTCGGCGCGCGCGTCGGCTTCGACAATCGGACGTACCGCATGGGACTCGGGCGCGAAACGATGGCGCTGCTCTCGTGGAGCGTGCAGCTCTTCGACGTGGACGCCGACGGAGCGCTGGAGTTGTTCACGGCCAACGGACACGTCTATCCCCAGGCCGACGCGCCGGGCACGGGCACGAGTTATGGACAGGCGGCGACGCTCTGGCGCTTGCCGGCGCAGGGAAAAGTCGTCGCGGTGAACGCCGACGGGCCCGATTCGATCCTGGCTCCGAAGCTTGGCGCGCGCGGATCGGCGATCGGCGATCTCGACGGCGACGGCGATCTCGATCTCGTGCTCGCGCGCATCGACGGGCCGGCGGCGCTGGGAATCAACCGCAGCGAGGGACAAGGTCACCGTTTGATCGTGCGCTGTCTGGGGCCGCTCGAGCGTTCGGCGAAAACGCCGCGCACGCCGGCCGATGCCCACGGTGCGCGCGTCGAGTTGCGCGCGCGCGATGCGACGGGCAAGGAAAGCACGCAGCACGTCGAGATCCAGACGGCCTGCGGTTATCAATCGGCTTCGTCGCCGTCCGCCTTCTTCGGCCTGGGCGGCGAAGTCGAATACACGCAGCTTGAGATCGTCTGGCCTTCGGGCGCGATCGAACCTTTGGGCGGCGGCCGCGCGGATCGATGCCTGACCGTGCGCGAAGGCCAGGGCGTGATCGCCGAGGAGAAGTTGCCGTGAGCGCCGCGCGTGCCTTGAGCTGCCTCGCGTTCAGCGTGCTCGCGCTCGCCGCAAAGGCACAGCAACCGGCCGCGCCGACGGCGCAGCCCGGGCACGCGCTGCAAACGGCCACGACTTCGGTCGATGCGCGACTGTCGAGCTGGAAGGAAAGCCTCGACCTCGATTTGCCTGCTGAAGTCCTGCGCGAGGGCCGCGCGCTCGTCGCCAGGGACGGAGCGCTGGCGAAGGACGCGCGGGCGATTGCGCTCGTGTCGCGCGCGCTCGCGTCCACGGGACGACTGAAGGAGGCGAATGAGCTGCTCGAAGGGGCGGCGCAGGCCACGCCCGGCGAAGCCATCGTCGCGGAGCGCGCGCGGCTCGCGCTCGAGGAGGACGACCTCGATGGCGTGCTGGCCTTGTTGTGGGACAGCGAGAAAAAGGCGCTGCGCACGCCCGCAACGAACGAGGCCTGGCTCCTCGCGGGGCGCGCGCGGGCGCGGCGCGGCGATTGGGATCAGGCGCTGCCGCTGCTGCAGCGTTTCCTCGAGCTGGAGCCGCGTTCCGCAGAGGCCGCGGGAGCCTGGCATTTGCTCGGGGTCGAAGCGTCGCGGCGCCAGGATGGACAGCGCACGATGGAATGCGCCAGGCGCGAGGAAGCCCTCGGCCGCTGGCACAGTTACTACCGCGCGCGACTGTTGCAGGTGCGCGAGAATCCGCGCGAGCCGCTGCCGCGGCTGGGACTCGCGCAACTTTGGCTGGAAGCCGGCGACGGCGCGCGCGCGCGCGCGGTGCTCGAAGAGCTGCTCGCCATCGCGCCCGACTTCGCGCGCGGCTGGATGGCGCTCGGCGAGGCGCAGCGCAAGCAGGACGACCTCGCGGGCGCGAGAAAGAGTTACGACCGCGCGCTCGAGCTTGATGCGACGCTCGATATCGCGCGCTACAACCGTGCAGTCATCGCGCGCCTTGCGGGCCGCGGCGACGACGCGCGCGCCGACTTGGAGAAGCTTCTCAGCGGCGCCGCGGGAAATGACCCGCGTTTTGCCGCCGCCCATCTCGATCTGGCGCGCCTTTACCTGAAGCTCGACGACCAGCAACGCGCGGCTGCGGCGTTCGCGCGCTACCAGGCGCTCGGCGGCAAGGAAAAACTCTGAGCGTTCAGCGGCTGATGCGCTCGAGCATCTCGCGCGTCTGCGCTGCCCATTCGCCTTGGGGTTCCTTCGCCAGATACTGCTCGCAGACTTGTTTGACTTCCGCGCTCTTGCCCTCGGCGTAGAGCGAACGCGCCAGGTTCAAATGCACCGGCTCAGGCAGTTTCACAGCGCTTTTCT
Organism: Planctomycetota bacterium; assembly: GCA_031388685.1. GTDB lineage: Bacteria > Planctomycetota > UBA1135 > UBA1135 > JADJQU01. The sequence continues at coordinate 2,490 of JANMRV010000686.1, read as the reverse complement.
CGGCAATTTCGAGCACTCCGCGCCAGGCGGCGCTGGCCGAAGCAAAGTCTTTCAATTTGAAGCACACGACGCCGAGCTGGGTCCTCGCGGCCAGGTCCAAGGGTTCGATCACCAGCAGCCGATCGAGTTCCTTGCGCGCATCGGCGAAGCGTTCTTCCGCGCAGGCCTTGTCCGCGGCGGCCTGAGCCTCAGCGACGGCGCGCCCCAGGATCTCCGCGCCGAGCCCCAGCTCCTCATTCGTGGCGCCAAGTTGTCGCGCGCGCAGGTAGCGCGCGAAGGCAACTTCCTGGCGACCTTCGACCAAAGCCATGGTCGCGCCCTTTTGATAGTAGAGCCGCAGCGACGCGCCGAGATCTCGTCCGCCGCGCGCGAGCTCCTCGTAGGCGGACAGACCTTCGTCGAAGTCGCCCGCCGCCACCAAGGCGTCCGCGCACAGGAGTCGCAGGTCGGCGTTGTCGGGTTCGATCTTCAGACCTTCGCGAGCGTGGGCCAGAGCCTCACGCGCGTCCTGCTTCGCCAACGCGGCCGTGGCGAGCAGGCGGTGGGCTTCGGAGAGCGGGCCCTTGCAGAACAAGAGCTCGGGATCTGCCTTCAAGGCATCGAGCAGGTGCGCCAGGCCTTGTTTCGCTCCGCCCTGTTGGAGCAGGCAGAGCACGCCTCGTGCGCGAGAAAGCTCCGCTGTCGGTCCGGCGGCAGCAAGCCCGGCGCGGACTTCATCGTGGGCCGATTCGAGTCGCCCGCTGGCGGCGTGAATCTCCGCCGCGGTTGCAAAGAGCGCGCCCTGATTGGGCCAGGTCTTGCGCGCTTGCTCGAGTTCGCGCACCGCGCCGATCTGGTCGCCCTGTGAAGAGAGCACGCGAGCGCGCAGGCAGGTGGTGTCAGGCGATTCGAGATCGGCCAGTTCGAGCAGCAGGCCCTGGGCCAGACTGAGATCGCCGATTTCGAGCGCGCCGGCGCAGGCCGCGACCCGCGGATCGCGCGAGTGCGGAAGTTGCGCGGGGAAAGTCGGCGCCGGCTTCGGCGGCGGCGGTTTTTGCCCTGCGACGGCCGTCGGCAGAGCCTGCTGCGCGGCGGAGTCCTGCTTCGAACAGCCGCCGACTGACCCCAGCGCGAGCAGTGTCGGGATCCAGAGTTGTCGCATGGTGCGAGGATGTCACCGCGGAAGGCCCCATCCCGCAAGTGCGATTCACGCCGCGAGTCGTTGGACCGTGAAACTGCCCCGCATGATTGTGCAGAACTCGCGCCAAAGGCGCTTCCCGGCTCGACTTGGGACGTTTTTCACCAGGGGTCCATTTGAACCGTCACAAGTCCATGCGGCGAACGGAGCTAGCGCGAGTACAGCACAATCATGCGGGGCAGTCTTTTCGGGCGTGCACGGGCGCGATTCGCAGTGGGGAGTTCTGCGAGTCGTTGTTAGTCTCGGCCGACATGGCGGCGCAATCTGATCCGGGACCCAGGGAGGAACTGGCCCTGCTGGCTTCCGCTCTGTCCGCGCACGCGCGACGGCTCGAACGGCGCGGGCAGCGAAAATCCCTGGCCCCTGCGACGGCCGAGACCGCGCGGGCCAGCCCGGTTGCGCCGCGTGCGTCCGCTCCATCCAGCGCGCTTTCCAGCGCTGCTCCGCTCGCACTTCCTGTTCCTATTAAGGAGAGCAGGTCCGAGCCCGAGCCCGCTGCGCGCCCCGCTGGCGCCGCGCTGAAGAAACCGGCGCAGCTCGCCCTGCAGGCCGCCGAGATCCAGGCGCGCGAAATCCGCGCACGGGCGGCGAGCTGCGAGGATCTGGCCAGCCTGCGCGCCGCTGTCGCCGCGTGCACGGCCTGCAGCCTGTGCCGGACGCGGAAACAGACCGTGTTCATGGACGGCAGCGGAAAAGTGCCGGTCATGTTCGTCGGCGAGGCTCCCGGCGCCAGCGAGGATGAGCAGGGCGTGCCTTTCGTCGGCCGCGCGGGAGCCCTGCTCACCGATATCATCACCAAAGGCATGGGCCTGCGCCGCGAGGACGTCGTCATCGCCAACGTCCTGAAGTGCCGCCCTCCGGAGAACCGTGACCCGACCGACGTCGAGAAGACGCTCTGCACGCCCTGGCTCGACCGCCAGATCGAGTTGATCGATCCCAAGGTCGTGATTCCACTCGGCGGGCACGCTTCGAAGCACCTGCTGCAGTCGGATTCGTCGCTAGGGGGCCTGCGCGCCCGCGTCCACGAGCGCAACGGCAGAAAAATCGTGCCGACCTTCCACCCGGCCTACCTGCTGCGCAGCCCGGGCGAAAAGGCCGAGTGCTGGAAGGACATCCAGTTGGCCATGGTCGAATTGGGCCTGGCCAGGCCCGAGCCGCGTTCCGGAGCGCCGCGGTAACCAGCCCGGAGGGGGCGGGTAGCCACCACTCGAACGCTCTTTGAATTGTCGGGGTCAGGAGACGGCTTGGTTTGCGCGATTGACCCGTTCGGTCGGCACAGCTATGCTCCCCCCCCTTGCCCGGACGCCGACGAG
>JANMRV010000673.1:0-3815 GCA_031388685.1 Planctomycetota bacterium | reverse complement strand
GGCCAGGACTTCTTCTCCGGAATCGAGCACGACGCCGATCGCCGTGCCCTCGCGCGTCAGGATGCGATGCACACCGCAATTCATGCGCAGCTCGCCGCCGACGGATTTGTAGCGCCGGACCAAGAGATCGAGCAGCGGCTTGATGCCGCCCTGTGGCCGCGAGAATCCCTCGAGGAAGATCGCGCGGAACAGGATCTGGAACTGATCCCAGTCGACGTCGTCCTCGCGGGCGCTGCCGTAGATGCAGGTCGGCAGGAGCAAAAGGTCGATCAGTTCAAGGTCCGCGATGTAGCGCGCCAGTTCGGCGCGCGTCGAATTCTCCGCATTCGCCGGCGTGGGCGCGTCGTAGGGCAAGAGCTCGCGCACCATCCTGCGCAGGCCGTCGATCTCGCGTGGGAATTCGCGCGCGATCTGGCTGAAAAAAACTTCAGGGTCGTTGCAGAAGCGCACACGGCGCCCGCTGCTCAGCAATTCCGAATGGCCCTGCTCACCGAGCTGCAAGTCGTCATAGCTCAGACGCAACTGACGCAGCATGCGCGTCAGCGGAACTCCACTCGCTCCCTTGGGCGCGAAATTGGTCAGCGCGTGCAGGCCGCTGTCGAACAGCCGGCCCTTCAATTTGTAGAACGAGTTCAGCCCGCCCCACAGCGAATGCCGCTCGAGGATCAGCACGCGCCGATCGAATTGGGCCAGCCGAATGCCCGCGGCCATGCCGCTCATTCCGGCGCCGATGATCAGCGTGTCGTAGCCCACGGAAGAGCGCTCTCAGGCGCGCTGGGCGCAGTGCAGCGATTTCTTCTCGAGCAGCGGGTGCAGGTACTTCACGCAACCGGACAGCGTGGCGAGTTCCATGTAGTCCTTCTCGGGCACTTGCACGCCGTAGAGCTTGCGCAGCTCCATGACGATGTCCAAAAAGTCCATGGAGTCCAGTTCGATCTGCTCGCGCAGGCGCAGGTCCATCTCCAGACCGCTCAGATCCTCGTCGGGGGCGATCTGCGCGATGATGTCCTTGATGGCGATGACGACTTCGTCTTGTGTCATGGATTCGAGTAGGGGCGGAGGGGACTTGTCAGACTGTGTAGCGGCCCACGACAACGGCTGAATTGATGCCCAACATCCCGAAGGACATGTTGAGGATCGTCTTCGCGCGTCGGATCCGCACAGGTTCGTTGATGACCAGGTTGCGCAGCGCGCAGGCCGGGTCGAGTTCGTCGACGTTGATCGTCGGATGAACGAGGTTGTCCTCGAAGGTCGGCAGGTTGCCGGCCAGTTCCAGGGCACCGGCCGCGCCCATGGCGTGGCCGATGTAGCTCTTGGTGTTGTTGACGAAGGTCTCTGGCGCGTGGTCGAAGACCTTGCGCACGGCTTCTGCTTCGATGATGTCCCCCGACGGAGTCGAGGTGGCGTGCGTGTTGACGACGTCGATGTCCTCGGCCGCGAGCTTCGAATGCGCGAGCGCGCCGCGCATGCAATTTTCCTGGCCGGTCGCATCCGGCAGCACGAAATCGGTGCCGTCGGAGTTCACGTGATAACCGAGCACTTCGCCGTAGATGCGCGCACCGCGCGCAAGCGCGTCGTCGAGACGCTCGAGCGCGAAGAGGCATCCGCCCTCGGCGACCACGATGCCGTTGCGCGCCGCATCGAAGGGCCGCGAGGCCTTGACCGGATCGGTGTGGCGCGCGAGCGCTCCCTGAGCGCGGAAGCTGGCGAAGATGCCGAAGGTGTGGATCGACTCCGAAATGCCGCCGCCGAGCGCCAGGTCGACGAGTCCAAGCTGCAGCATCTGCGCGCCGTGGATCAAGCCCAAATTGCCCGCGGCACAGGCGCCGCCAAGCGAATAGGCCGGCCCGCGGATGCCGAGATTCAAGGTCACTTCTCCGGCGGGGTTGTTCGCCACCGTGCGCGGGTTGTGGTGATGGGACCAGAACGAGAGGTCGAACCCATACTGCGCGACTTCGTGGATCTGGTGTTCGGTCTCGACGTTGCCGTGTTCGGTGATCCCCGTGAACACGCCAGTGCGCGCGCGCGAATAGTGCGCGGCACTGTCCACGTCGCTGGAATCGAAGGCTAGGCCAGCGTCTTCGAGCGCCTGATTTGCGCACCAGATCGAGATCGCGCCCGCGCGCGTGCCGCGGCGAGCTTCTTTCTTGCCCTGATAACGCAGCGTGTCGAAGTGGCACACACCCGCGGGCGTGGAGCCGACATGACGGATGGAATAATCCTCGACACCCGAGACGCCGGCGATCAGATTGCGGCGGAATTCGGGCAAATCGTTTCCGTTGGGACTGGTCAGTCCCACGCCCGTGATCACGACGCGCGCGAGCTCAGCCACGTCCGACCTTCCGCGGCCCCGGCGTGCGTCCGGATCGGCGCTCGGCCGCCAAGCCTGCGCGCTGTTTTCCAAGCAGCAGCTTCGAGGGGCCGACGACGCCGATGCGCAGCGCGGTGTGGATCGCCTTGGACAGGATCGATTCCGAATCGTCGAGCGCGCTGGCCACGGCGCCTACGACAAGTTGCATGACGCTCTCGGCGATCTCGCAGGTCGAGATGATCGAGCGCAGCGTGAACACGCGCGGATCCTTCTCGCCGAAACGGTCGCTGACGTAGGCCAGCGTGCGCGTCGCAGAGAGCTTGAATTGCTGGAACACGACCTGCTCGCGGCGGCGCAGCACAGTCGCCACGATCGAGAGTGTGTTCGAGACCGGCCCGTGCAACTGGCAGCGGCGCAGCGAGTCGAACTCCGAGGTGATCGTGCCCCACTCGGTCAGTTCGTTGAGCGCGGTGCTGGTCGCGCCTTGGCTCATCTTCAGGTAGTCGGAGATTTCGCGCATCGAGAGCGGTTGTCCCGCCAGCACAAGCAATCCCCAGATGCGGCCGTGGATGCGCTTGAAGCCAAAGGTCTTGAAGAACTGTTCGAAGCTCGGGAGCTGCGCCGCGAGGGCTTCGTCGAGACCCGCCCAGGGCACCGGCGGAGAGACTTCGGAGCTTTGGGCGAGGGCGGTGTTCGAAGCTGCTTTGAGGGCCATGGGTCACGGATTTCAGATTTATCTGAACTCTGTGGGGCCACCTTATGCGCTAGGCGGGGGGTTGAGTCCACCCCTCCGGCACGAATCTGGGCGGAAATGTGCCTCGCGACGTGCCCGCTGCGGGTTGACGGCACTTTCGGGCAGGGTCAGGCTGTGGGGCACACCCGAAGCAACCCCGGGCAACCTCCTTATATAGGTAGCGTGTGCGGCCACCCTCGCAGGGGGAGCCTGACCCGGGGCCAGCTTCCAGGATCGAATCGAACGATGACCCAGATTGAATCACGGCTTGCCGCGCTCGGCCTCATGCTGCCCCCACAGACGATTCCGCCGCCCGGAGTGGTTTTTCCGTTTCAGTTCGTTCACATCCGCGGACAGCGCGCGTTGATCTCGGGGCACGGACCGCAGAACGCGGACGGCTCGGTCGGCAGGCCGCTTGGAAAGCTCGGTCGCGAGCTCACGGTCGAGCAGGGCTATGTCGCCGCGCGGCTGACCGCGCTCTCGATCCTCGGAAGCTTGCAGCGCGCGCTCGGCGATCTCGACCGCGTTGTCGCCTGGGGCCGCATTCTCGGAATGGTCAATTCCGCGCCGGGCTTTCACCAGCAGCCCAGTGTCATCAACGGTTTTTCCGACCTGATCCTCGAGCTCTATGGCCCCGAGATCGGAGCTCACTCGCGCAGCGCCGTCGGCATGGCCGAACTGCCCTACGGCATCCCGGTCGAGATCGAAGGCGAGGCCATAGAGCTCGAGGATCAGGTCGGAAAAACCGTTGATGACACTGGGCTGCTGGTG
>JANMRV010000665.1:0-5790 GCA_031388685.1 Planctomycetota bacterium | reverse complement strand
CGACGAAGAGCCCGGATTCATAAAGCGTGCAGCGCAGGCCCGCGGCCAATCCAAAGGCCCAAGCCGGCACGCGCAAGCATTCGACAGCGCCGCCACGCCGGGCGAGGCGCTGCTCGAGACGCCGGTCCACGGATCGCGGCGCGGCGCCCGCTTCCGAACGCCCGCCGTCGTTCACAACGTCGGAGTCGGCGGTTCCTCGTCGGGGATCAACTCGATCAGGCCGCGCTCCATCTCGAGGAACGCGATCTTGATCGGATTGCGCTCGCGCGTTTCGATCAGCGGCGCGGCGCCACGGATCAACTCACGCACGCGCTTTTGCAGCAGCGCCGTCTTGTGGAAGGACCCGGAAACGGACTTTTGCAGACGTTGGGGCAGGGACAGTTCCATAGGTCTCGCGCGCTCGGGTCGGGCCGGGGGGAGAGAAAGTGGGACCGTTGGCGATCGGTCCAGCCCTGCCCGGGGAGCCCGGCAGGATAGCGAAGGAGGGGGTCGGCACGCAAGGCTGGGCCTCTGGCGCTTCCAGGACAGGCGTCCTGGGCTCCGGCGACCGGCCGAATCAGGCGCTGGACGGCCCCAGCGGATTGGTGGCGTCGAGGCAAAGGTCGGCGCGCGAGGCGGGCGGGAAGGCCTCCAGGAACGCGCGTTGGATCGGCAGGGACCGGCGCCGAAGATCGACCAGGGCCTCGGCTCCATCGCGGGCGGCACTGCGGCCGAGCGCCACTTTCTCTTCGATGTCGAGGTGCAGCACGCGGTCGAGCGAGAGCCGCAAACGCGGATGCAGCAGGAACGGTCCTTCGACGATCACGAGGTCTTCCGGCGCGATCGGCCGGCCGTCCGCGCTGCGAGCGGGCAGGCCGGCGCGGTGCGGTTCGAGGATTGCCTCGATCAAACGCTCGAAGTCGAAATGGCGCGCGACGTGCTCCAGCGGATTTTCGTTCGCGGGCTCGCTGTCCTTCGCGCCGCGCGAAAAATCGGCGAGCGGCACAACCACGGCACTTCGTCCGCGCGACGAAAGCAGGCGCGCCGCGTCGCGGGCGAAAAGGCTCTTGCCGGAAGTCGAAATGCCCGTGATACCGATCGTCGACGGGCCGCCGCGCGCGGCGAGTTCGCCGCGCAGGATCGAAAGCTTCGTCAAGGCCGCCTCGATCCACGCGGTTCGCATGCGCAGGCGCGGCAAGAGTTCGAGCAGGCTCGACAGCTCTGCTTCGGCTTCGATCACTTCACCCGCGGGCGCAAAGCCCTGCACCAGGTGCACGTGCGGCACGCCGTGGGCGTGGGCGGCTTCGGCATCGGTGTAGCGATCTCCGACCATGACCGCGGAGCGCGTGCCGAACGTCTTCAGCAGATCGCCGACCATGTCGGACTTGCAGTGCACGCCGCTCGATCCCAGGCAGCGCGGCGCGTCGATCAACTCGCCCAAGGGCAGCGCGCTCAACATGTGTTCGAGGTAGGCGTTGCCGCAATTGGAGGCGATGCCGAGCTTGACGCCCAGACTCGACAACTCGGTCAGGGCTTCGAGCGCGCCGGGCAGCAACACCGCGCCCCCACCGCGCAGCGCGCGCTCTTCTTCCTCGCCGCAGCGCGCCATGATCAACGCGCGTTGAGCCGGCGGAAGATCGGCGAAGACCATGTCGAAGGCCGACTTGATCTCGAGGCCGACCATCGACATCCATTCGCCCGGTGTCGGCAACTCGCGGTTGAGCCCGAGCTCTGTGAACGCACGCCGCGCGCCCACGTTGGCCGCGGCGACCCAGAAGCGCTCGGTGGCCACGAGCGTGCCGTCCAGATCGAAGATCACGGCATCGAACGGGAACGGACTCTGGAGCTTTGCCGAGCCAGGCGCAGGCGCGGCGCCGGACCGCGGGGCCCCACGGTCAAGGTTGTCAGCAGGGGACGACATGCAAAGGGGAGTGCAGGGTAGCTCGACCCGCGTCCCGGCTTCGAGCGAAAGTGCTCCAATCAGGGACGGACCGTTTTTCCTTGCGGCCCGGCGCCCAGACGGCAGGCTCCAGACCCTCCATGGACGCCGCCCTCGAAATTCGCGACCTCAGAAAGACCTTCCGCTCGCCCGACGGGAGCGTGCACGTCGTCGTCGATCTGCCCGCGCTCGAACTGGCGCGCGGCGAGCAGGTCGCCCTGCGCGGCGGCTCGGGCTCGGGCAAGACGACCCTGCTGCACTTGATCGCCGGGATCCTGGTTCCGGACGCGGGAGCTGTGCGCGTCGCCGGCCGCGAAATGACGGCGCACAGCGAATCTGCGCGCGACCGCGCGCGCGCGGAACTGATCGGCTACGTGTTCCAGACCTTCAATCTGCTGCAGGGCTATTCGGCGCTCGAGAACGTCGCGCTGGCGATGCATCTGGGACGTGGCGCGGATGTCGAACGGGCGAAGACGCTGCTCGCGCGCGTCGGTCTCGGCGACCGGTTGCACTATCGGCCCAGGCAACTTTCGGTCGGGCAGCAACAGCGCGTGGCCGTGGCGCGCGCCCTGGCTGGAAAACCCGTGCTCGTGCTGGCCGACGAACCCACCGGCAACCTGGACCGCGTACGCGCCGACGAAGCGCTGGCGCTGATCCGCGAGATCTGCCGCGAGCATCAGGCGGCGCTGCTGCTCGTCAGTCACGACGAACACGTGCTCGGCGGATTCGAGCGCGTGCTCGACCTCGCCCAGCTCAACCGCGCCTATGGATCACAGTTCGCGGGAGGACAAGCGTGAAGTCGCCGCGTTTCGGCATCGCGCTGCTCGTGCGTCGCAGCCTCGCGCAACACGCGGTTTCGACGGCGATCACGGCACTTTCCCTGGCGCTCGCCGGCGGACTGGTCATGGCCTTGTTCCAGATCCAGGCCCAGAGCCGCGCGGCCTTCACCTCGGGCGCGAGCTCCTTCGACGCCGTGCTCGGAGCGCGCGGCAGTCAGCTGCAGATCGTGCTCAACAGTGTGTTCCACCTGGAGACCTCGCCGGGCAATTTGAACTGGGCCTGGTACCAGAAATTGAGCGCGGACCCGGGCGTGAGTTTCGCGCTGCCCTACGCGCTCGGCGACAGTTACCGCGGCTACCGCATCGTCGGCACGGAGTCGAAATTGTTCGACGAGGCCCTCGCTGGCGAGGCCACGCTGAAGCTCGCCGAAGGCCGGCCCTTCGACGACAGCCTGCGCGAAATCGTCGTCGGGAGCTTTGCGGCGGAACACTCCGGTTTGAAACTCAATTCGCGCGTGCAACCTGCGCACGGTCTGGTCGATAGCGATGAGCACCACGACGAGGAATACGTCGTCGTCGGGATCGCCGCGCCAACGAACACTCCTAACGACCGCGTGCTGTGGATGCCCATCGAAGGCGTGTTCCGCATGGGCGGGCACGTGCTGCGCGGCGCGGGCGACGAGTACGTGGCCGAAGCGGATCAGGACATTCCCGAGGAATCGAAAGAAATCAGCGCGCTGCTGCTGCGCTTCAGGAACTACCAGCGCGGTCTCGAGCTCGATCAGGAGATCAACCGCGGCGGCACGGAGGCGACGCTGGCCTTCCCGATCGCGCGTGTCATGGCGGAGTTGTTCGACAAACTGGGCTGGATGAATCGCGTGCTGACGCTAGTCGCGTATCTCACGGTACTCGTGGGCGCCGCGTCGATCCTGGCCAGCCTGTACAACACGATGAACGAGCGCCGCCGCGAGTTCGCGATCCTGCGCGCGCTAGGTGCGCGGCGCCGCACGTTGTTCGCGGCGATCCTCGGCGAATCCGCGGCGATCGGCGCGATCGGCGGCGCGCTGGGGGTGCTCGTTCAAGGCTGCATCGTGGCCGTGGCGGCGTCCGTGGTTCGCCGTCAGACCGGTGTCGTGATCGATCCTTTCGCCTGGCATGCGGCGTTGTGGGCCGTGCCGCTGCTGGTCGTGACCCTCGGAGCCCTCGCCGGAGTCTGGCCGGCGTGGAGTGCCTATCGCACGGAAGTCGCGGAGCATCTTGGGCCCACCAGCTAACCCGCTGCGCTTGGGCGACTAGAATTCCGTGTCCATGACTCCTTCCACGCACGGTTTCTTCTCGCGTGGCGCTCCGATCCTGGGGGCGGGCCTGGTCGTCGCGGCGCTGGGCACGCTGATCTTCACGTTGTCGGCGCGCGACCGCGCGGCGCGCGCGGGAGCCGAGCCGCTCGTGGCACTGCGCGGCGCGCCGATCCGCTCCGCGGTCTCGAAACCCGCGGCACCAGAAGCCGTGCAGTCGGCAGCAGCTTTGGATGCAAAGCCGAAGCCGGAGAAGGCCTCGGAGTTCGAGGAGATCGAGTTCGCGCAACTTTCCGGCTTTGACTACCAGAAATCAGGTTCATTCCAGGTCGCTCCCGCGGCGACGCAGGCCCCCGACCAGGCAGCCCCCGCCGTTCCTCCGCAACAGACCAAGCTCCCCGCCGATGTGCGCGCTCTCGACGGCAAGCGCGTGCGGATCACGGGCTTCATGAATCCGGTCGAGTTCGACCGCGACGGTGTCAAGAGCTTTGCGCTGACGTCGATTCCCGGCGGATGCTGTTTCGCCGCGATCCCGCGCCTGAACGAGTGGGTCGTCGTGAGCATGCCCGAAGGCCAGCTCGCCGAATACGCGTACTACGATCCGGTCACGATCTTTGGAACGCTTTCCGTCGGCGAGTTGTACGAAGACGGTGTGATCCTGAGCTTGTACCGGATGACGCCGGACAAGCTCGATATCGGCGACTGACGGTCCACAGCCCGTTGCGGGTGCGCTTCGAACGCCGGACTGAGTGGCGTCTCGGTCGCGCTTTCGGCGGCGCAAGATGGCGCCGGCGAAAGCGTTACGATCCCTCCATGCATCTGCGTCTCGCTACCTGCCGGCCGATGCCGGAAATCGATCTCGACGAGGAATTGTTGCTCGGCGAATTGAAGCGCCAGGGCGTCCGAGCGCGCATGGCGGCCTGGAACGATCCCGCGGAGAATTGGGACGAGCCGCTGCCGACCCTCGTGCGCTCGACCTGGGACTACATCCATCACATCGCTGCGTTCCGCGGCTGGCTGGCGCGCGCGGAGCGGGCCGGGCCGCTGTGGAATCCGCGGCGCGTGATCGAGTGCAATCTGCACAAGAGTTACCTCTTCGAACTCGAGCGCCGTGGCGTCGCGATCACGCCCACGCAGTTGATTGCGGCGGGCAGCTCGCGCGCCCTGGAGGAAATCCTGCGCGAACGCGGTTGGACGGATGTCGTCGTCAAACCCGCGGTGGGCGCGGGCTCTTTCGCCACGCGGCGCTTTCGCGCGAGTGATTTTGCGGCAGGCGGAGAATTCCTGAGCGCGGCACTTCTCGAGCGCGACATGCTGGTGCAGCCCTATCTCGATTCCGTCGATGCCTGGGGCGAGCGCGCGCTGGTCTGGATCGACGGCGAGTTCACGCACGCGGTGCGCAAGACGCCGCGCTTTTCCGGTCAGGACGAGAGCGTGTCGGAGGCGCTTGCGATCGACGAGCGCGAGCGTGCGATCGGCAACGCGGCCATCGACTGGTGCGCCAATGACTTGCTGTACGCACGTGTCGACGTCGCGCACGGCGCCGACGGCAAGTTGTGCGTGATGGAACTCGAGTTGATCGAACCCTCGCTGTTCTTGAAGCAAAATCCGCGCGCGCTGACGCGCCTGGCCGAGGGCATTGCTAGCAGACTGCGCAGGCTGTAAACGCGCAAGACCTCGAGCGCAAATTTCTCGCGCGCAACACGCGTCGCGTGGCGCGCGAACTGCTCGGCTCGTTCATCCTCCGGGATCGGGTCTGCGTTTCCAGACAGGAGCTTCGCTTGTCCGGACTTATTTC
>JANMRV010000620.1:0-12589 GCA_031388685.1 Planctomycetota bacterium | reverse complement strand
GTCGTTCGCCGGCGCGGGATTGCCGCCGGAGTTCAAGGGCGTGGTGCGCTTGAGCGGCGTCGCCACGCACAGGGTTCCACCGGAGAACGGCGCGCTGTTCTGGCCGTTCACGCTGTAGAGCATCAAACCCGGCTTGCCGTTGCGCACGTTCGAACCACTGATCACGTAGCCCGAAAGTTGACCCGCCTTCGGCGTGCCAGAGAAGCTGATCGTCGGCGTGCAGCCCAGCGAGTTGACCTTTGCCACGCAGTACGTCGTGCCAGGATTCGGCTGCACGTAGTAAGGACCTGCGTCGAAGAAGTTCTGGCTGTTGCCGGCGTTGTCGATCGGCGTGATGTGGAAGTACCACGGCAGCGGGGACGACGCGAGTTGCGTGACCACGCTGGTCACCGGTCCAAGCGGCAGCGGCGGCGACGGCGGACCGCTCGGGACGTGGTCCCAGCCGTAGACGTAGCCCGCCAGGCCCGAGCCACCGCCGTCGAGCGTCGGATCCCAGGTCATCGAGACCATGTCGTTGCAGGATGCGACTCCGATCGTGTGACTCGTCGAACCCAAGCCCGTGACGTAGTTGGGCTGGATCATGTCGAGCAGGTACGGGCCGTCGCTGACCGTCGTCGGCGTCCAGTTGCCGCTCCTGTCGACGCTCCTGATGTTGAAGTAGAACGTGCCGTCGGTGCCGGGCAGGACGACCGACGTGCTCGATACAACGCCGAGGTCCTTGACCGTGGACGGAGCGCCTGCAACAGGGCTCGAAACGAGGGTCGCATGTCCGTCGAGACCCGAGATGTTGTCGGCGCCGTTGGTCCAGGCGAAATCCACGTTCGGGTCCCTGAACCACACTCCGGGCGTGCGATTCGTCGAGTTCAGATTCGTGACCACCGCCGGTGGCGTGCCATCGACGTGGATGGTCTGACTGCTCGCGACGCTGGCCGCGTTGTCCGAGCGCGCGCCGATGTAGAAGATGTTCGAACCTTCGGTATTCCAGTGCGTGGTCCAGCGCGCCGAGCGGCTGCTGCCGACGAGCACGTCCCCGAGCATCACGTCGCGGCCGAGACTCTCGTTGGTCATCAGGTTGGTCACCGCGCCGTCCTTCAAAGTCGTCGACGAGCCGGTCAAGAGATCGCCGGTCGAGGTCGTCTCCAGGAACACGCCGTTGGCGATCCAACTCGGCGTCGCGTACGTCGCCGTGATCGTGACGTTGTCGCCGGGTTGCACGTAGTTGTCCGTTGCGGTCGTCGTGATCGTCGGTGTCGGCGTGGTGTCCTGGTAGTGCACGATCACGCAGATCCCAATATTCGACGACGAACCAGGAACCACGGATTGCGGAAAGGTCTTGATCCGGTACTGCGCCACGGGCGGGTTGTCGATGATCCGAACCTCCGTGTTGTCACGCGACGATTGCTGCCCGGTGTAGTTGCCGGCGTTGTTCGCAGGGTCGAACGGAGCGACATCAATGTACGTGTTGAAGTTGTTGACCAACGCGCTCGCTGCGCCGGCCGAGGCGGCCGTTTCGTTGTACGTCATGACGACCACGAGGCGTGTGGCGCCGGCAAGAACGTCGAAGTCGACGATCCCGGTCGAAGTCGAGCCCTGCGTGTAGCCCCAGAAATACAGCCCCGAACCGGGGCCGCCGTAGTGGCTCTTGTACGCCTCGACACGGCCGGTGCCGTACACGTTCAAGTGATTCGTGCTCACATTGCTGGGCGAGGCGAGCGTGATGTTGTTCTTGGTTGTCGCCCCGGCCATCAACACCGCCGAGAGCGTCGCCGGGTTGTAGCGCAGGAACGAGTAGTGATCGCACAGCTGAAGCGCTAGGCCCGTGACGTGCGGTGAAGCCATGCTGGTGCCTGACTTCTCGCTGTAACCGTTCCCGGTGCCGGCCGCTGTCGAGACGATGGTTTCTCCGACTGCGCTGAGGTTGGGTTTCCAGCGGTCGTCTCCGGTCGGACCACGGCTCGAGAATCCGCTCACGGTGCCGGGAGCCAGGCCTGGCGTTCCCACGAAGTCGTCCACACTGCCCACCGTCAGCACGTTCTTGGCTGTCGCTTCCTTGCGGATCGTGCGCCCGCCGGAGCCCTCATTGCCCCCGGCGAACACGTAGAGTTGGTCATAGTTGTAGACCTCGCTGTCGAGCATGCGCGGCTCGGCTTCCGTGCCGATGTAGTTGTTGCCTGGGGTTCCGTAGGAGTTGTTGATCGCCATCGGCCGTTGGGTCGTGTGGAGCGTCGCATCCGTGTACGGCGCGTGCATCCTCGCGAGCACACTCGCGTAGCTGACGCCCGTCGCGCTTCCGGCGCTGTTGAATATCTTCGAGACGAAGAAGCGGTGATTCGAATCGAAGCCCGTGCCGGGCGCCATGCCGGCATGACTCGGATCGACGTCCGCGTTGCCCAGAATCGTGCCGCCGACGTGCGTGCCGTGTGTGTTGCCGTCGATGAACGCCCCGAGGTTCTCAGGCGTGAAGTCCCAGCCGGCGGCGGTGGGGTCAATCGCCGTGTGCGCGATGTCGAGACCGGAGTCGATCAGCCCGCCAATGACGGTGGCGCTGGTTGCACCGTTGTAGGCGACGCGCGTCTTGTCGCCCATGATCATCGGAATCGACTCGTCGTGCGCCAGGCTCGGCGGCAGATTGGCCTCGACGAATTGCACGAAGTCGAGTCCGACCAGTTCCTCGAGGCGCGCGGGATCGAGGCGTGCGCGGAAGGCGCGAATGCTCGACGCGAAGTCGACGACTTCCAGGCCTGCTGCCTCGAGCGCGCGCTGCTGCCAACCGTTGGTGATCCACACACCGGTGTCGGCCGTATCGATCGGCCCTGCGCCGGTGATGGTGTCGATAGCACCTTCCATGGCGCGCGGGCCGGCGACCGCGACCGAGTCCGAGTTGACGTCGTTGTCGAACACGTTGACCCACACGTCGACGCGGCGACCCGCGGGCGTGCCCGCGATCGTCTGCGTCAACGTCGGGTGGACCTTCTGCCAGTTCTGCGCCGTACCGATCCAGCGCACGAAATCCTGGCCGGCGACGCTCTGGATCGCGTCGGCGCGCACGGCGACTTTCAGCGTGTAGTGCGGGTGGAACGAGAGCACGCGCACGCCCATGGATTCGAGCTGCCCCACGCGCGCGTCGGTCATCTTCTTGGAGAACATCACGAACGCAAAGGTCTCCGCGCTCGGACGTCCGTCGTTGCCCAACTGCGCTGCCGCGGCGGAAAGCGCGGGATCGATGCGCTCAGCCTGAGGCGGGAAGTGCTTGCCCGCCGCGAAGCCGAGGAAGAAGGGGTCCCCGGAGGCCTGCTCGAGCGTGCGGTCGCCGTCAGTGCCCGCCTCGACGACCGCCGCGCGCGGCAGCGGGATCGAGTCGTCCGCCAACTCGGTCGGACTGAGCGGGGCGAAGCTCGCCTGCCCCCCAATCGCCTCGCGCGGGGCTGGCGTCTTTTCAGCCTGGGCCGCGGGAATCACGGTGATCGGCGTCTGGGCGTAGCTGAAGACGGCCAGGGCCAGCACCGCGGCGCACGGGCGCAGGGAGAACGTTTTTGAGGGCAGGAGGGACATGATTGGGTTCCAGGTGAGGGGAATCGGGGGACCGACTTGCGGTCGGCATGCCCATCCACATCCAGGCCCTCCCCAGGCCGTTACAGGGGAATCCCAGCTACCCGACCGCGCCCCTCGGCCAGTGATAGGATCCAAGTGGACCTGAAGCCCCACATGGTGCAATCGAACGAGCCCGACATCCCCCAACTGACGGAACTAGCGGCGCGCGGCGATCGTGCGGCCCTGGACCGCCTGTTGGAGCTCTATCTGCCCGAGCTGGAGGCCTTCGTGAAGAAGCGCGCCGGCAAGCCGCTGCGTGCCAACGAGTCCTCGGCCGACATCGTTCAATCGGTCTGCCGGGAGGTGCTGCTGCACGCCGACCGCTTCCGCCACCCCAGCGAGGTCGCCTTCAAGCAATGGCTGTACACAACCGCCCTGCGCAAGATCTCTAGCCGGGTGGACTTTTACCGGGCGCAAAAACGCGATGGGGGCCAGGCTGCCCATTTCGCGCCGGGCAGCGTCGAGTCCGCGGCCAGCCAGGTCTTCGACTTCCACCAGAGCTTCTCGACCCCCAGCCGCCAGATGATGGTGCGCGAGGAAGTCGAGCGCGTCGAAGGCGCCTTCGCTCAGCTGTCCGACGAACAGCGCGAGGTGATCACCCTGGCCCACGTGATAGGACTTTCGCGGGCCGAGATCGGCGAACGCATGAGCAAGAGCGAGGGCGCCGTGCGCGTGCTCTTGCATCGCGCCCTGGCGCGCGTGTCCGAGTTGCTCGCCGAACCGACCGTCTGAGCTCACTTGGTCCGAGCAGCCCGCTGAAAGAGGCGCCGTAGCGGAGCAGAGCGGGTCAAGTCCAAGCAAGCAGCGCGATGCAGCATCGCCCAAGACCGCGAAGCCGAGCCGGCGACCTATTGCGGGCTGCTAACGCTCCAGGCGCACGTCCACGAGTTCAAGATCGGCGCCGGAAATTGCGAACTTGGAAAGCGCTCCGGTCACGACGACCCGGCCGCGCAGGACCCCCGCGGTATTGGCCTCGGTCACGGCAACCTGGGCCGCTCCGAAATGGAGGCGGTCGAGTTCGATGAAATCCGCCGCGCGGCGCGTTTCGCCCGAGATTTCCAGCGCTATTGGACCGCCGTTGTCGATGAAATCGAACTCGAGATGACTGATCTTGCTCGCGCTGCAGCGCAGCGTTGCATGCGAGAGCAGAAGCGTCTTGGCCGCAGCGGTTTTCGCGGGCTTTTGCGCGGCGGCCTCAGCGACGCGGCCCACTTCGGCATTGCCGAGACCTGCGCCAAATCCCTCGACGACGAACTTGAGATCGTCGGACTCGAAGCGGCTTCCGATTCCGTACACGCTGCCGATTTGCAGACGCTCGAGCTGCAGTGGCTCGCCGCGGCGCTGCTGTGCTGCCGCGCTGCCGTCGCCGTCGCTGCCGGCAGTTCGGCATCCACCCGTCAGGGAAATCAGAAGCAGGACGACAACTTTCGTGTGTGAAGACGTGGGCGACATGGATGGAAACACTAACGGTGTGGGCGCCGTGTTGTAGCTCTGCGCCGCGGCGCCGGCCGCTGCAGACCTTTCTCTTACACAGTACGGCGCCTTCATGCATGCCGCCTGGGGCCTCGAAGCAGATTTCTTTTCGAAAGTCGAGCAACCGCCCGCGTGCACTGGACTAGTTACGGTGTCGCGCGCGCAAGCACGCGGCCACCTGAAGCAGCAGGTGAGGCTCGACGGCGGAACACTCTCCTGGTCCGTCATCGAATCTCATCCGTCACGCCGAGGCCTCGGCCCCGGCGAGGCACTGCTCCGGGAGAACCCTCTCGCCGAAGACTGAAGCCCAAGGGACGGGGCTTTGGCCCTAGGCGATTCGCAGACCGCCCGGACGCGTCTTCACCGACGCGCGCCGGGCGGTCGCCTTTCTCCACCGCTACTTCGCGTGAGCCGCCAGCTCCGCAAATCGAGCCTTCTCGCAAGCCCCGTCTTCGCGATCGACGACGTGCCCGAATTTGTCGAAGGCCAAAGTCACCGGAATCCCCCCCGGCAGATCAAAGCGCTCGTTCAGCGCTTCGATGGCCGAAGGATCGATGACGACGCAGGACAGCCCCCACTTGCGCTCCTCGACGAACTTCTGGACCCGTGCGGCGACAGTCGACCTGTCCGACCTCGGCAATTGCAGATCGAAGCTTACCAGCAGCACATCGACATCTTTCGATTCGCGCGCGACCTGCACGAGGTCCGGCAATTCCTGGACACAGCTCAGTCACCACATGGCCCAGAAGTTGAGCAACAACGGCCTGCCGTTGTGTCCGGCGATGCGCGCCTCGAGGCCGGCGAGATCGACGATCTCGACCGGCGCCGGGACTTCAGCGCAGCTGCTGCACGCCACCAGCGTGCAAAGCAGCGATCCAAACACAGCCCGATTCATCAATCCGTTCACTGATCTCCGCACGGGAGATCACTTCTTCTTGATGCGTCAGCCGTACGAGCTCGTTTCCTTGACTTCGACTTCCTTGCCGGCGAGCAATGCGTCCGCGGCGTCCTTGACGTAGACCTTGGCTTTGTCGCCCTTGGTCTCCGACGGATCGTCGTCGAGCGCGCCCGCGTAGCGCAGCACGCCCTTCTGATCGATCACGTAGCAGTGCGGCGTGGTCTTGGCCTGGAACAGGTTGGAGAGCTTGTTGCCGTGGTCGGCGATCATGCGGTGCTTGAAACCGACTTCGGCAATTTTCTCGCGCAGGTTCTTGTACTGCTTCGAGTAGTCCGCGTCCTTGGGCGGCTCTGCTCCGAGCTCGCCCTGATTGGCCGCGATGCCCAGGATCACGACGTCCTTGCCTTCGTAGGTCTTCTCGAGGCGCTTCGTGATCGGATCGGCATGCACTTCGGCCGGACAACTGTCGGACCAGAAGTGCACGATCACGACCTTGCCGCGCAACTCCTTGAAGCTCAGCGACTTGCCGTCGAGGTCCTTCATGGAAAGCGACTCGGCAACGGTCGCACCGACTTTCAGCAGTTCGACCTTCGGAACTTCGACGGGCGGCTTCTCGGCGGGCTTGGGTTCTTGGGCCACGATCGGCAATGCGAGCGCAGTTCCGATCAACACTGCAGGCAGCAAGTAGTTCTTCATGGAAAAGCTCATATCACGGTCCGACGGTGTACTCCAGGCCTGCGGAAAGCGAACTGTTGTCAGGATACGTAAAACCCGGATCCCGGCCCCAGAACTGGCAATCGACGAGTGTTCCGGGCACGAGCAACATGCCCAGCGGGTTGCCGCCCAGGGATCCCGCGGCGAAGGCGTTCATGTCGATCGAGTACAACCCGGTGCAATCGATCGCCGGCCAGGTCGTGCCGCCGCTGTCGAGCGCCGTCGTGCGACTGACCGGCGCCTGCACGCAAAGCGTGCCACCCTGGAACGGTCCGTTGCCGCGGCCGCTGACGCCGTAGAGCATCAGGCCGTGCTTGTCGTTGCGATTCTGTGTCGAGCTGATCGTGAAGCCGGACGCTGAGGTCGCCGAGGGCGTGCCGCTGCTCGACATCGTCGGGATGCAACCCAGCGAATTGGTCTTGGGCGTGCAATACACGACCGGCAAAGCCAGGGTCGGCTCGAGCTGCACGCCGTTGGCCGTCGCGTACAGATTCCCGATGCTGCAGACGATTTGCAGCATGCCGTTGCTAACGGTGACGCGGTGCTTTGCGAAGGATTCGCCCTGCACGTGCAGGCCGCTCCATTGCACGCCGCCCACCATCTGCACGGGATCGAGAGAACCGGTCACGCCGACGTTCGTCCTGTAGTTGATCGGGTTGTCCGGCGCGAAGGCGTAGGTGTAGACGAAGTAGTCGCCATTCTGCAGACCCGCGAAATCGAGCGTCATCGGACCGTCGTGCCCGCCATCCAGAAGCAGTTCGTCGTCGCCGAACGTATTGACGTTGTCGAATCCGAAGTCGAAGTGGTGAACGGGAGCCGCGCTCACGATCACCGGCGTGGGAACCCCGTTGACGTCGCTGAGCACCCCCCCGACCGTGTGCACCATCCGGTTCCAGAGACCGCCTTGCCCTGAAGCCGCGCCATAACTGGACGACGGCTGGGGATTGAACCTGCCGATGTCGAGATTGATCGCCTGAGCGAACGAGCTGGCGCTCAGCGCCGCCACGGCGAAGCAGATGGAGAGGATTTTGGGGTGTTGGGCCATGCTGGATTTGCGGGCAAAATGGGACTCGAGCGACCCTTCAGGTTACCCCACACACTGAAAATGCAGGGTTTTCCTTTCGCGGTCTCGGACATCGGCGCCGGCAAGCCCGTAGAGTCAGGCCCAATCCCATGGCGCCGGAAAAACGTTCGAACGGAACAAAGCCGCGCAAGGGCGCGTCGCTGGAGCCCCAGGTCGCGCTGCTGCGCGGCGTCAACGTCGGCGGCAAGAACCGCATCGCGATGAAGGATCTCGCGGCGATGTTCGAAGCCGCGGGCTGCGCGGACGTCAAAACCTACATCCAGAGCGGCAACGTCGTTTTCACGGTCAGCGCGGCGCGCGCGAAGACCGTGCAGCCCGCGGTCGAGCGCGCCTTGTCGGCAAAACTGGGCAATGCGATCACGGTGATGCTGCGCACTCGCGCTGAATGGCACGCCGCCATCGAGGCGAATCCGTACCTTGCGCCGAACGCGGACTTGAAGCAGATCTACGTCGCGTTCCTGGCCGACAGGCCCACCGCCGCACAAATCGCCGCGCTCGATCCCAATCGCTCGAAGCCCGACGAATTCATCGTGCGCGGCCGCGAGATCTACCTGCGTTTCCCGAATGGAGTCGCACGCTCCAAGCTGACGAACGACTACTTCGACCGCACGCTGAAGACGACCGTGACCGTGCGCAATTGGAATACGGTGCTCGCGCTGCGCGAGATGGCGATGGAGCTGTCGAAGCCCAAGCAGTGAGCTTCGGCGCTGCCGTCATTTCCAGGCACCGTCGAAGCCCAGTGCCTTTTTCCCGCCGACGATCAAGTCCACGCCGATATCGAACGGCGCCTCTCCAGGATGCAAGGACATCCGCGCGATGGAATGCCCCGCGGGCACGGGCACGCTCAGGCGCGCTCCCTTTTCAATGCCATTGCAGAAGACGATCACATCGTCGCAGAGAACCTGCAAATTCCCGTACGGCAACGGCCCATCGTAGGTGACGCTGAGTACCGCACCGGGCACGACGCGGATTTCCACGTCGACCCGCTGCTCACCCGAGACGAGCACGATGCGATTCGCGAACCCGACTCCGCCGCGCGACGTCCGTGCGCTCAGCGAATACAGCGCGGGTGCAAGTCCGCGAATCTCGAAGCCCTTCTCGACAGAGGCGTTCGGCATCGTCACGAAGGACTGCACGCCTGCCTGGCCTGGGATCGGAGCCAGGACCAGTTGTGCCGCTACGGACTCGCCGGTCGCGGCATCGACTACTCGGCCAGAGATCGAGCAACCCGCTTCCAAGCGCAGCACGACATCGCTGGTTCCGCTGCGAACGACGGCCTCCTGCGAAGGAGCCAGCTGAGTCCCGGCGTGGAGCCCCAGCGCGCCCGCGCGCAGGCTGTAATTCCCTTCAACGAGGGGGCCGAGGATGAAAGAGCCATCGGGTTCACTGCGGGTCAGCAGCACTGCCTGGTCGTCGACCTTCGAACTCATGATGATCACGCCCGCGACCGGTTGACCGGCGGAGGACTCGACTCGCCCACGAATCAGGAGATCCCTGGTGATCCGAACGTCGATGCGCACCTCGCCGCGGCCCGCATCAATCTCGAACACCTGCGCGAAAGTGGCCGGCAACCCGCTGCGCCAGACTCCGCCTTGACCACGACCATCGGCGGGGCCCAGCCACCACGACCCTGTGGGCACATCCACGATTTCGTAGGTCCCGTTGGCAGCGCACGTCGCCTTGCGGCGCCCCTCGGAATCACGCATCTCGAGGAAAAAGGGCCTGGTCATGCGTGCGGGTTGCAGCCAGATCTCCTGTCCGGCCGCCGGCCTCCCATCAGACTCGGTCGCGACGCCGAACACTCGGCAGCCAGACCCGATACGCCAGCTGAGTTCGCGGACCTCGCCGGGCTGCAGCACGAGCGCGGCTGGTTCGCGTCTCAGGAGTTCGCGTCCGCGTGCCGCGGATAGTTCCAGGCCTGCGCGCGGCGGCAGGTTCGCGAGTACGGCGATTCCGTCGGCACCGGTGTTCGCGTGAAAAAGCTCATCTGCGTCCACATCTGGGTTCAACTGCCCGAAATACCCGGGTTGAAGCAGGCGATAGCTCGGGACCCTTGCAGTGATGCTCGCCCCTTCGATTGGCTGGCCCGCCACGTCGAGAATCTGCACGCGCAAGGTTGCGGGTCGTGAGAGCTCGACCTCGAACGCGGTTGCCGGCGTTTCGTGGGCGGCGCTCGGCAAGACCAATACACTCGCATATCCCGCCGCATCCAGCGTCAGCGCAGCGTGGTTCCAGCTCTGCACGAGCACTTCGAATCGTCCGTCGCTGTCGGTGCTGTGCTTGCGATCCGCCTCTTCGGGAATGGCCCCCGAGCGAATCGTGACCAGCGCACCCGCGACGGGTTCGTGTGAAGCAGCGTCGACGGCGCGCCCATGGAACACGAGATCCATGGCCGAGCGCAGCTCCAGCACGATGTCGCGCGTCTCGCCCGCGGGGATCGCGTCGACGTCGACTTGCACGAATTCGGTGCCGCCTACCGCGCCTGCGCTCCTGACGCGACAGGCCATGTTGGCCTCGACCTCGATTTCCGCGAATCCATCCGCTGCGCTGCGTGGACACTCGTTGAGGGTCGCGTGCGAGCCTTCAATGAACTTGAACGAAGCACCCGGCCTCGCCGTTCGGGGTTCTGCAATCACTCGCACGCCAGAGAGCGGTTTGCCGTTCTCCTTCGACACGGTGCGGACGCGCAGCAGTGCGGTCGAAGGCGTCGCGGCTGCCGGCGCGGTATCGACCGGAGTTCGAGTCGCTTCGCTCGACGGAACCTGCGACGGCGCGGCGGGATGCTCGCCTCCCGCGTGAGGCGGACTCGCGAGTGTCACGCTGTTCGAGGCGCTAGGTGCTGGTCCCTGAGTCCCCGCCCCTTCGCTCGTGTTCCATTTCCAGACGCCGACGGCGACAAACGCCACGGCACAGGCAGTGATCAAGACCTTACTCGCAGTACCCATGATCCAAGCTCCCGTGATTCCTGCCGCGCCCTTGAGAGCGATGGATGCGCCGCCGCGCGAAACGACCAGCGTCAAGGCCGAATGCCACGTCTCGCGTCTGCCGCCACTGCGCCGGTCGAGGTCCGCGCGCAAGTGTTCCAGCGCTTTGGCAAGCCGCCAGCGCACCGTGCTCGCGTTCACGCCCAACGTCGCTTCGATCTGCTTGGAGTCGAGCCCGCGGAAATAGCGCAGCACGATCGTCGTGCGCAACGGCTCTTCGAGCGCGAGCACGGCGTCGGCAACCAGGCGCTGGGCTTCGATCTCGCCGGCGATTTCAGCCGGCGCAAGCGACAGCCGCGCTTCGCCTGCGCGCGCGGCATGCTCGCTGCGACAACGCTCGCTTCTGCGCCGATTGAGTGCCAGATTCCCCGCGACGCGCGCCAGCCATGGCCGCAGCGGACCTGACTTGCGCGGCGGATGCACGAGCGCCGCAAGCCAGGTTTCCTGGACCAGGTCGTCCGCGCCGGCCGGATCCGCGACGAGCTTCGCGGCAAGCGCGCGCAACCAGTGCGCGTTCGCCAACACGTCCTCGACTTTCAGCGGTATCGGTTCGGCGGCCATTGCGGTCCGCGATCATCACACCCGCCGGGCGCGAAGTGTTGGTGACGTCGGCAAAGCCGGCGTCGGAACCGGTCAGTGGCTCAGTTCCCCGGCTTGATCGCCTTCACGAACGCCTCGTAGCTCGCTTCCCACTTCGCGACCGTCTTCGTCGGGCCGACCAGTTTGAAGTACCAGGGGCCTTCCTTGGTGTCGATGATCGAGGCCTTCATGCGCCAGTCCGCCTTGTTCACGCGCTCGCCTGAACCTGGCGCGGTCTCGGCGATGTAAATGCCCGACAGCTCGGCGTCACACACTTCGAGGCCGGCGATCGTGCGCGTGGAGCTTTGCATTTCTTCTTCGGAGGACAAACCGTCCGGTTGCTCGAACTGGCCTGCCCAGCGCTGCAAGTTGGCTTCCTTCGAGCCGCCCTGTCCGGTGCCGAAGTAGTAAACGACCAAAGATGCGTCTTCGCTGTCGCCGTCGGCGTGCGGCAAGGAGTATTGGGCCTTGCGCATGGTGCTGGTCGGTTCCTCGATGACCCAGCCGGCTTGCGGAGTCAGCAACAGAGCGGGAGCAGCAGCGGCCACCGCTGCCGGCGGCGCTGCCGGTGTCGGCTTGGGCGCGGCGACGACGGCCGGACTGGGTTTCGCCGGCGCGGGTTGGGGCGCGGCTGCAGCCGGGGAATTGCTCTTGCAAGCGCCAAGCGCGATCACGAGCGGAGCGAGACACGACAGATACAACGACATCGATTTCATGCTGAACCCCTTATCCAGGAAACGAACGAAGGCGCCACCCTAGCGGCGCCTTCGTGTTTAGTCGCGTGCGTACGCTGCCGGGTGCCGGTTTCGTCCGCGTTGGGACGAAACCGGTCCCCGTCCGCTCACGGGGTAAAGGTGATCCCCAGGCCGTTGGTCAGGTTCGCGGCTTGACCGCACGGACCTGCCTGGTCGCGGTACCAAGCCTGGAAGTACCAGGTGCTGCCGGCGGTGATCAGCCCATTGCTCAGGCCGACCACCTGAACGATGTCGATCTGACCTTCAAGGCTGCTCGTTTGGACCGGGAAGCGCTTCACCGCCTGCAAGCACAACAGGCCGTCGTAGAAGTGCGCCCCGAGCCCGCCGGCCACCTGCTGGTTGCCCATGAAGAAGATCGTGGTCTTGTTCCCGGGCAGCTGGATCGCGGTCAGACGCGAACTGTCGTTCGACACGCTGGCTAGGCCGCTGTTGTAGAGAATCGCGCCGCGGTTGGTGGAGTTGAGGCACCCCCTGCCGGTGCCGAGGCTGTTATTGCCGCACGGACACGGCG